>JAAFHC010000281.1 GCA_010906935.1 Gelidibacter sp. | reverse complement strand
TTATCAGGTCGAACCACCCTATTGTGGCCGATATTATTTTAGATAGAATTTCCTTGGATTACACCTTAACCTTAATGGCGGCATCCGGACATCAGGCCGAAGCGGCAAAAAAAGCGGTTATGGATAAATATAAAGGAGAATACATTCTTTGTGTTGAGGGATCCATTCCATTGGGTGATGACGGAAATTATTGCTGTATCGCTGGGAAATCGGCAAAAGAAACATTTTTGGAAGCCGCTGAAGGGGCAAAAGCAATCATTGCTTGGGGCAGCTGCGCCTCTAACGGATGCGTACAGGCTGCAAAACCAAATCCTACCGGCGCAACGCCTATTCATAAAATCGTAAAAAACAAACCTATTATAAAAGTTCCCGGTTGTCCGCCAATTGGTGAGGTTATGGCCGGTGTCATTATGCATGTAGTTGCCTTTGGAAGATTGCCTGAGTTAGACCGCTTGGGAAGACCAAAAGCATTTTACGGAAAAAGGGTACACGACAGTTGTTACCGCAGGCCTTATTATGATGCAGGTTTGTTTGCGGAATCCTTTGACGACCAAAATTCCAAAAATGGCTATTGCTTATATAAATTAGGTTGTAAAGGACCTATGACTTACAACTCCTGCGGAACCATAAAATGGAACAATGGCGTTAGTTATCCAATTCAATCAGGTCACGGTTGCATAGGCTGCAGCGAAGAAAATTTCTGGGACAACGGACCATTCTATGAAAGGACAACCAAAATACCTGGATTTGCTGTTGAAAGCAACGCAGATACCGTTGGTAAAGTAGCCGCAGGCGCAATTGTCGGTGGTATCGCCGTTCACGCCATTGGCGCCAATATCGCGAAGCGAAAAGAGCTGATGGACAGAGTAAAAAGAGGTAAAACCAATGAACAAAATATTGAATTTTAAAACCCAATACAATGGCAAATAGAATAGTAGTTGACCCAATCACCAGAATTGAAGGTCATTTAAGAATAGAAGCAGAAATTAAAGACGGTATTATTGTAGATGCCTATAGTTCCAGCACCATGGTTAGGGGAATTGAAAGTATTGTGAAAGGAAGAGACCCAAGAGATGTTTGGGCATTTGTACAGCGAACTTGTGGTGTTTGTACAACCGTGCACGCCCTAACTTCAGTAAGAGCCGTTGAAGATGCCTTGGGAATTGCCGTACCTCCAAATGCCGAAATGGTGAGAAATATTATGGAAGGCGCTTTGTATATGCATGACCATACAGTTCACTTTTATCATTTACATGCATTGGATTGGGTAGATATTGTAAACGCCCTAAAGGCCGATCCTAAGAAAACTTCTGAAATTGCGCAGAGCATTTCAAATTGGCCAAAAAGTTCACCGGGCTACTTTTCCGATGTGCAAAAAAGAGTGCAAAAATTTGTGGAAAGCGGTCAATTAGGTATTTTCGCAAACGGCTATTGGGGTCATCCTCAAATGAAATTGCCTGCCGAAGTAAATCTATTGGCAGTCGCCCATTATTTAGAAGCTTTGGAGTGGCAAAAAGAAATCGTAAAAGTAC
>JAAFHC010000047.1 GCA_010906935.1 Gelidibacter sp. | reverse complement strand
ATTCAGGTCCGGCTTCAAACGGAAGTCAGTTTTTTATTACCCACGTTGCGACGCCTTGGTTAGACAATAAACATACTGTTTTTGGTGAAGTTGTTGACGGACAAGAAGTTGTTGATAAAATTGCTCAAAATGACAAATTGGAATCTGTTGAAATTATCAGGGTTGGTGAAACTGCCGAAAAATTTAATGCGGTAGAAGCTTTTAGAACTTTTGAAGGCTCAAGAACAAAAAGAGAAGCGGAAGCAAAAAATGCGATGGCAGCTCAAATGGATAAAGTTGCTGCAGGTTACGATGAAACACCAAGTGGTTTGCGTTACAAAATTCTTCAGGAAGGAAGTGGCAAAAAAGCAACCAAAGGAAGTGTGGTTTCTGTGCATTATAAAGGCCAGTTATTAGACGGAACTGTTTTTGATTCCTCTTATCCTCGCAAAAAACCCATCGATTTTGAATTGGGCGTTGGACAAGTTATTTCCGGTTGGGATGAAGGCATTCAATTGCTAAAAGTTGGGGATAAGGCACGTTTTGTGATTCCTTCTGAATTGGCTTATGGAAGTCAGGGCGCCGGTGGAGTAATTCCTCCAGATGCCACCTTAATTTTTGATGTGGAATTGATGAAAATTTCCTAAAAATATTTTATTTTAAAATTCAAAAAGCATTGATTTATTTCAATGCTTTTTTTTTAGTATTTTTGGGAGTATTGAATGTAAAAACGTAATCCAAACATCTCATAATTAAAAGTATTATCAATGAAATTCAACTATTTTCTCCTTTTTTTTGTATTTTCTTTTTTATTTGGCTGCTCAAACAATTCAAACAATCCTGAATTTATTAAAAAATCAACAGGTCGGTATTTGTACAATTCAGATGAGATGATCCAAGTTTATTTTGAAGAAAATGAAATGTACTTGGCTTGGCGTGGCGCAAAAAAAATCAAGCCTTTAAAAGTTGATGATTCCACTTTTTTTGTGAAGGAAATGAATGAAAAAATTCAGTTTTTAACCAATCCAGCAAATCAACAACAATATATCTCGCTTGTTCCAAAAGAAGAAAACAAACCTATTGCCTATAATTTCAAAAAGTTGAAGGAAGATGAAAAAGTGCCAAGTGAATATTTGGAAAACAAGGAATTTGACAAAGCGCTTGAAGGCTATTTAGCCATCAAGAAAAAAGATTCATTAGACAGTTCAATTGACGAAAAATATTTAAATTCGTTAGGATATAAAACGTTGCAAGAGAAAAATTTTGAGGAGGCAAAAGCAATTTTCAAAATAAATGCTGTATTGTATCCCAATAGCTCCAATGTTTACGACAGTTTAGGGGAAGCTTATATGAAAAGTGGCGATACTTTAAAGGCTATTGAAAATTATAAAAAGTCTTTGATGCTTGATTCCGGAAATTTCAGGGCAAAACAACAATTGAAAAAATTGGAGAAAAAGGCATAAATTGCAATACTATAACTGAATATTTCAACAACAAAGCCATACTATGAAAACATTAAATCAGTGGTTTGATGAATATGCCGAAAGTCATCAAAATAAAACAAATCAAACAATTCATTTCATTTGTGTACCTGCCATATTTTTTAGTATAGTTGGCATGTTAATGAGTATTCCTTCAACAATTATTTCAGAAAATTTAAACATTAACAATCCGTTTTTAGAAAATTGGGCGGTACCGGTTTTAATTTTATTGCTTATATTTTACATCCGATTGTCATTTTCAACTTTTGTAAGAATGTTGACATTTTCAATTGTATGTTTGATGGGTAATTATTTTTTATCAGAGGTAAGTCCGCTATTTTATAGTTCGTTAGCAATTTTTATAATTGCCTGGATTGGGCAGTTTTACGGACATAAACTGGAAGGTAAAAAACCATCATTTTTTAAGGATTTACAATTTTTATTGATTGGCCCAGCTTGGGTATTTGAAAAAATTTCAAAAAAGATGTAGCACCAATCTACTATGAAAAAGCTATTGCAACTTTTATTGCTATTGTTATTTAATTTTTCTGTTGCCCAAGAAGGCGCCTATGAAATTTTAAATACCTCGATAAACTCTAAATTCGCTGAATTGGGAGTCACTTATTCGAGCAATAATTCCGTAATATTTGCTTCTTCAAAAAAGGATAATGGTGGAAGACGCACAAATAATCGACAACTTTCTTTGGAGTTGTATCACGGTTTGATTACTGAAAATGGAGATATTATTCAAACTGATAAATTCTCTACCGAAATTAATAACAAGTTTTTTGAATCGGATATTGCTTTTACGCCCGATTTTAAAACCATTTATTTCACATGGAATAATTTTTACAGCGCGCTAAAATCTAAAGATTCCGCAAAATGGAAAACACTTTATATGTTCAAAGCTTCCATAAATGAAAATTTTGAAATTTCAGCCGTAACGCCCCTGCCTTTTAACAGCAAAGATTATTCTGTTCGAAGTCCGGCAGTGAGTAAAGACGGAAAAAAGCTTTATTTTGTTTCGGATATGCCTGGCGGTTTTGGGGAATTGGATGTTTATGTTGTGGATATCAATAATGATGGCAATTATGGCGCTCCAAAAAATTTAGGTTCCACTGTAAATACAAAACAAACTGAATTATTCCCTTATATTGACCAAAATAATACACTTTATTTTTCTTCAAACGGCCATAAAGGACTTGGAGGATTGGATATTTTTAAAAGTGAATTTATAAATGGCAATTTTCAGCAAGCGATAAATTTACGGCCTCCTTTTAACAGCAAATATGACGATTTTGCTTTTGTGATTGATGCTGCAAAATCCGGATTTTTCACCTCAAATCGTGACGGAGGCAAAGGCGATGTTGATATTTATGCGTTTAAGGAAAAAGAGCCTGAATGCTCCCAAACTTTGATTGTTTTAGCCATAAATGAGCTTACGGAGCAACCATTAGACCAAGTAACCGTTTCCTTATTTCAAAACAATAAGTTGGTCGAAAAACAAACCATCAGCAAAAATTCAAATTATAAATTCAACATAAACTGCAACGAAACCTATAAACTTGTGGCTGAAAAGGAAAACTATGAAACTGCAGAAATCACCATCTCAACCGACGATAAAATCAATTTTGAAAACAAAAAATCGCTGAAATTAACGCCGATAGCATGTGTTCAATTGTTAAGCGGAAACATAACGGACAGCAAAACAAATCTGCCATTAGACCAAGTAACCGTTTCCTTATTTCAAAACAATAAGTTGGTTGAAAAACAAACCATCGGTAAAAATTCAAATTTTAAATTCAGCATAAACTGCAAGGAAACTTATAAACTTGTGGCAGAAAAGGAAGACTATGAAACTGCTGAAATTAACATCACGACTGATGATAAAAACAAAACGGAAATCATAAAAACACTAAAATTAACACCGATAGCATGTGTTCAATTGTTGAGCGGAAACATTTCGGATAGCAAAACGAATCAGCCATTAGACCAAGTGACTGTTTCCTTATTTCAAAATAATATATTGGTTGAAAAACAAACCATCGGTAAAAATTCAAACTTTAAATTCAGCATAAATTGCAAGGAAACATATAAACTTGTTGCCGAAAAGGAAAACTATGAAACTGCGGAAATTTCCGTCACGACTGACGATAAAAATAAGTCTGAAACCATAAAAACACTAAAATTAACGCTTATTGAATGTGTTCAATTGTTAAGCGGAAATATTTCGGAGAGCAAAACGAATCAGCTATTAGACCAAGTAATCGTTTCCTTATTTCAAAACAATAAGCTGGTTGAAAAACAAACCATCGGTAAAAATTCAAATTTTAAATTCAGCATAAACTGCAAGGAAACTTATAAACTTGTGGCAGAAAAGGAAAACTATGAAACTACTGAATTAAGCATTACAACAGATGATAAAAACAAAACGAAAACCATAAAAACACTAAAATTAACGCCGATTGAATGCATTCAATTGTTAAGCGGAAACATTTCGGACAGCAAAATAAATCTGCCATTAGATCAAGTGACTGTTTCCTTATTTCAAAATAATATATTGGTTGAAAAACAAACCATCAGTAAAGGTTTAAACTTTAAATTCAACATAAACTGCAAGGAAACTTATAAAATTGTTGCCGAAAAGGAGAACTACGAAATAGCAGAAATAACGATTGCTACCGATGATAAATATAATATTGAAATCACAAAAACACTGAAATTAACACCGATAGCATGCATTCAATTGTTGAGCGGAAATATTTCGGATAGCAAAACAAATCTGCCAATTGACCAAGTAACTGTTTCCTTATTTCAAAACAATAAGTTGGTTGAAAAACAAACCATCAGCAAAGGTTTAAACTATAAATTCAGCATAAACTGCAAGGACACTTATAAACTTGTGGCAGAAAAGGAGAATTATGAAATAGCAGAATTAACCATTGCAACTGAGGATAAAAACAAATCGGAAATCACAAAAACACTGAAATTAACACCGATAGCATGTGTTCAATTGTTGAGCGGAAACATTTCGGATAGCAAAACAAATCTGTCATTAGACAAGTAACCGTTTCCTTATTTCAAAACAATAAGTTGGTTGAAAAACAAACCATCAGCAAAGGTTCAAACTTTAAATTCAGCATAAACTGCAAGGAAACTTATAAACTTGTGGCAGAAAAGGAAAACTTTGAAACCGCTGAACTAAGCATTACAACTGATGATAAATATAATATTGAAATCACAAAAACACTAAAATTAACGCCGATAGCATGTGTTCAATCGTTGAGCGGAATTGTTACGGACAGCGAAACCAATTTGCCATTGCTAAATGCAACCGTACATATTTATAGAGGAAAAGAATTATTGGCAAAAATAAGTTTAGATGACAATGCTGCCTTTAATTACAAATTAGAATGTGATATGTCCTACAGGTTCAACGTTTCGTTAAAAAATTATCACAATCTTGTTTCAACAGTAAAAACGACAAACAAAACCAAAGAAACTTTAAATATAAAATTGGAAATGGAATCTTCTGTTGAATTTGTTGAAGTTCGTGAGCAAAAAATGATTAAAACAAAAACCATTTATTTTGATTTGGATCAATCGTCAATAAGACTTGACGCTGCGATTGAATTGAATAAAGTGATTGCCATTTTGAAGAAATACCCAAACCTAAAAATTGAAATAAAATCGCATACCGACAGCAGGGCTTCGGCCGATTATAATATGAAACTCACCAATGACAGGGCGAAAAAAGTAATTGACTATATCATTTCAAATGGCATAGATCCAAGCAGGGTTTCGGGCAGGGGATATGGTGAAACCCAATTGTTAAACAACTGTGCCAAAGGCGATAAATGCAGTGAAGCTGAACACCAGATGAACCGAAGAACAGAATTTATAATTACCGACGAATAAATATGAATAAACCAGAAATTACTTTTGATGATTTCAATAAAGTTGATATAAGAATAGGAACTATTATTGAGGTTGTTGATTTTCCGAAAGCTAAAAAACCAGCGTATCAGTTAACGATTGATTTTGGGGATTTGGGAATCAAAAAATCGAGTGCCCAAATTACGCAGTTATATGCCAAAGATGATTTACTTCATAAACAAATATTAGCCATCGTAAATTTTAAAGATAAGCAAATTGCCAATTTTATTAGCGAATGTTTGGTGCTGGGCGTTGAAAACGATCAAAAAGAAATTGTGCTGTTGCAAGCGTCGAAGCCAGTGATTAAAAACGGTGAGCAAGTCAGTTAATTTTCTTATTTGCAAAAAAAACGGGCAAGTATTATTGAATACTTGCCCATTTTTACATATAATTATAAATAAATTTACATATTCTTAAGTTCGCTAACCAATTCAGTTAAAGCGCTTTTAGCATCACCAAAAAGCATAGAAGTTTTTTGGTTGAAGAACAATTCATTTTCAATTCCGGCATAACCAGCATTCATACTTCGTTTGTTAACAATAATGTGTTTTGCATTCTCAACATCCAGAATTGGCATTCCGTAAATTGGACTTGAAGGATCGTTATGCGCAGCTGGATTTACAACGTCATTTGCGCCAACAACCAATACAACATCAGTATTAGGGAATTGAGGATTTATGTTGTCCATTTCAATTAATTTATCGTAATTCACATTACTTTCTGCCAACAGTACATTCATGTGTCCCGGCATACGTCCGGCCACAGGGTGAATCGCGTAAGAAACATCAACACCTTTTTTAGTCAATAGTTCCTCTAATTCGTGAATAACGTGTTGTGCTTGCGCTACTGCCAAACCATATCCGGGCACAATAACTACTTTACTTGCATAATTCAACAAAATAGCAGAGTCACTTGCAGTGGTTTTTTTGATAGTGCCACCAGTTTTTCCAACAGCTGCGATAGCCAAGTCACCGCCTCCAAAAGCACCAAATATCACATTTGAAAGTGATCTGTTCATGGCATTACACATAATAAAGGTCAAAATCAATCCTGCCGAACCAACTAAAATACCGCCAACCATCATCACCATATTGCCATACAGAATACCTGTAATTGCAGCTGCAATACCTGTTAAGGAGTTAAGTAATGAAATAACAACTGGCATATCTGCACCACCAATTGGAATTACGAATAAAACACCGTACCCCAAAGAAGCTGCAAGCAATAGATAAATTAACATTAAATTAGTTGAATCATACATCACAATGTATGCGCCAAATGCAATAAGTGCCAAAATTATTAAATTATTGATAAGGTTGTAATGAGGCAATCTTATGTCTTTCATGGAACCATTTAATTTGGCCCACGCAATTAAACTACCTGTAAAAGTGATGCTTCCAATAATAATGGCTGCAATGATAGTGGAGGTTTGTGTGGCATCTTCTGAATAATTGCCAAATTCAACCAGTCCAATTAAAAGTGCGCTACCGCCCCCAAAACCATTAAATAATGATACCAGTTCCGGCATTTTTGTCATCGCCACTTTCATGGCAATTAAATAACCAATAACAGTTCCAACTAAAAGCGCTGCACCAATTAAAATATAATTAATGAATGGAACTTCAAAATCATGTAAAAATATGGTTGCAACAATGGCCAGTCCCATACCAACACCAGAAATTAAATTACCCTTTTTTGCAGTTTCTGGATGTCCGAGCATTTTTAAACCGATAACAAATGTTATGGTTGTAATTAAATAGATAATACTTAAAGTGATATTCATTATTTTTTCTTTTTAAACATTTGTAACATACGGTCGGTTACAACAAAACCACCAACCACATTTAAAATTCCCAGTACTACGGCAACAAATCCCAATCCCAATGACAAGAAATCATCTGGTTTGGCTTGTAACATGACCAATAATGCCCCAACAATTACAACGCCGCTTAAGGCATTTGCTCCCGACATTAAAGGAGTGTGAAGTACGGAAGGCACATTTTTAATTAATTCAACACCAATAAATATCGCTAAAATTAGGATATATAATAATTGAAGATTATTGCTAATAAATGCTACTAATTCATTCATGATTTATATAATTTTTTAGTTTTTTCTAATTTTCCCTTCATGCACAATTAAAGTGCCGTCTGTAATTTCCTCTTCCAATTCCCACTTAAATTGGTTGTTTTCAGTTAAATGCATCAGGAAATTATACATATTTTTGCCATATAACTCGCTGGCATTTGTTGAAACGCTTACCGGAGCCATAGTTGATCCAATAATTTTTACACCATGTTTTACCACTGTTTTATCCATTTCGCTGATCTCAACATTGCCGCCTTGTGCAGCAGCCAAATCAATGATCACCGCGCCATTTTTCATATGTTTCACTTGTTCTTCGGTAATCAATAGAGGCGCTTTTCGTCCGGGAACCATTGCGGTTGTAATCACCAAATCAGCTTCAAATAAAGATTTGTTAACAGCTTCTTTTTGTCGGCGCGCGTAATCTTCAGAAGCTTCTTTGGCATATCCGCCTTCAGATTGTTCACCGGTATTGTCCACCGAAATAAATTTTGCGCCCAAAGATTCGGCTTGTTCTTTGGTTTCCGTTCTAATGTCTGTAGCCATCACCACAGCGCCTAAACGTTTTGCGGTTGCAATTGCCTGTAAACCGGCAACGCCAATTCCGTAAATTAAAACTTTAGAAGGAATTATTGTTCCTGCAGCTGTCATCATTAGCGGAAATATTCTGGTCATTTCATTGGCGCCCACAATCACCGCTTTATAACCGGCTAAATTGCTTTGTGAACTTAAAACATCCATATCCTGAGCTCTCGATATACGCGGCATGGCATCCATAGAGAATGCCGTTGCTCCTGTTGCAGCGATTGCTTCAATAAGTTGGGGATTTGACAAGTAATACAACTGGCTCATCAAAATTTGCCCTTTTTGAACTAATTTTAAATCTTCATCGGTAAAAGGATTAATTTTTATAAGGACATTGGATTCCTTAAAAATTTCATCTCTATTTTTAAGGGAAGCGCCAACCAAGTCATAATCTGAATTTTTAAACGACGAAGCCATTCCTGCATCTTCTTCAACCAAAAGCTCAAACCCTTTTTCAACGAGCAGTTTGGCAATATTGGGTGAAATCGCTACCCGGTTTTCTCCTTTTTGTGTTTCTTTTAAAACGCCTATTTTCATGTATGTAAGGTTTTATTGTGTGTAAAATTATTTGGAATATTTAATTTATTCATTTGAAATAAAATTGAAAAGCTTATTAAAAAAAGAAAACCAGCTAAAAAGCCAGTTTCATATCCTTTAAATTCACCTTGAGATAAAAACAATGAAAAAATAATACAAATAACAGTGAACACGCAATTGAAATAAAGTGGCGCCGCTTGAAATTTTATCATTTTTTTGCCTTTTAAATATAAGTGGCAAAGGTACTGAAATATTCATTTATATAAATCGATAACAGTCACAATTTTAGTGAATTTATGCTTTATTTTGAATTTATGAGGCTAATTATCACAAGAATGACGCTTAATTTTCTTAAAAAACGTTAAAATTTATGTTTTGCAACATTAAAGATAAAAATAGCCATAAAAATTTCACGTCCTGTATTTTTTAAACGATACTTGTATTTAAAAGTTTATACTATAGTTGTCAGATGCATAAATAAAGTTGACTAGATTTGACATAAATTCTTTTTCGGCTTTAATACTTCAGTAAAAAAAGTTTAAAGAAATAAAATCAGTTTAAAAAATATAAAATAGCGCACTTTGCAAATTAAAATTACTTTTTTAGGAACCGGAACCTCTCAGGGAATTCCGGTTGTCGGCAGCAAACACCCGGTTTGTTTATCGACCGATACGCGTGATAAGCGTTTGCGTGTTTCCATTTTATTTGAATGGGATCATTTCACTTATGTGGTAGATTGTGGCCCAGATTTCAGATATCAGATGCTGCGCGCAAATGTCACTAAAATTAATGGCGTGTTGTTTACACACATTCATGCAGACCATACGGCTGGATTAGATGATTTGCGTCCGTTTTGTGCAAAATTGGGTGCTGTTCCAATCTATGCAAAAAAGGATGTGCTAACCAATTTAGCCAAGCGTTTTGATTATATTTTTTGTGATGAAAATAAATACATTGGCGCGCCCAGCGTTCAACAAAATGAGATTAAAAACGAGCCTTTTTTTATTCAAAATTTAAAAGTGATTCCTATTGAAGTTTCCCATGGCAATCTTAATATCTTCGGATTTAGGTTTCACAATATTGCCTATTTAACCGATGTTAAAGTCATTTCTGAAGAAGAAAAATTAAAACTTCAAAATTTGGATATTTTAATCATCAATGCGCTCCGGCTTGAGACCCATCCCACACATTTAAATTTGGCCGAGGCAGTTGCCTTGAGCCAGGAATTAAAAGCAAAAAAAACCTATTTCACGCATATTAGTGTGCGATTGGGATTTCATGCAGAAGTTGAAAAAACGCTTCCCGAAAATGTATTTTTAGCTTATGATGGGTTGGAAGTACAAACATAGTTTTTCCCATTGTAAGTTTAAATTTATTTGGTATGATATGTTTTTTTTGCGTATTCTAAAGCCTCTTTAAACGTGTCAAATATTTGGTCAGGACTGATGATGTTAACGATGTTGCTTTTTTTCAATTCGTTGTAAACAGGTTCCCGAACACCTGACAATATGATTGTTACCTTAGATGATTCTTTCAATATTTTTAATACCTCCAAGAAATTATGAATGGCAGTGGCGTCTACAAATGGCACATGACGCATACGTATAATGAGTATTTTACTTGACAAACCCAATATTTTAATTACTTCGGTATATTGTTTGGCTGAAGCAAAAAACAAGGGTCCGCTAATTTCATAAACAGAAAAATCTTTTGGTAAATTTGAGTAATCGGATATTAAATCGCTGTCAATATCATCGGATAAAGCAGTGCCGAGTTTAGACATTCTTCTCATAAATAATAATGCTGACAAAACAATGCCAATTTCAATTGCAACCGTTAAATCCACAAATATGGTAAGAAGAAATGTAGAGAATAGAATAATAACATCAAATGAAGAGCTATGCAATATGGAAACAAAGGAACGCCATTCACTCATATTGTAAGCGACTATAATTAGCACTCCAGCCAAAACCGACATTGGAATTAATTTTGCCCACTGCCCAAAAAATAACATAATTAACAACAAGGTAACGGAATGTATGATACCTGCCACAGGCGTTCTTCCTCCATTTTTAACGTTTGTAGCAGTACGGGCAATTGCGCCAGTCGCAGGGATGCCTCCAAAAAATGGCGTAACGATGTTTGCAATTCCTTGGGCAATTAATTCGGTATTGGAACGGTGGTTTCCGCCAATCATTCCATCGGAAACAACTGCAGAAAGTAACGATTCAATGGCGCCCAACAAGGCAATTGTTAATGCCGGTTGCAAATACATTGAAAAATTTTCAAACTGAAAATTGGGAATTACAAAATTGAATTTTGCAGGAATATCCCCGAAAAATGATTCGATTGTGGTAACAGGTAAATCAAATAGTTGAACAATGGCTGTCATTCCAATAATGGCAATAAAAGACCCAGGCACTTTTGTTTTTAACTTGCTGAAAAGTAAAATGATCCCTATGGTGACCAAAGTAACCGCAAGTGCATAATAGTTAATATGGTCAATGTGATTGTAAAACATTTTCCATTTAGCAATAAAATCGGAAGGAACTTTTGCAATGTCTAAACCAAGCGCATCTCTCACTTGGGTGGAAAAAATAACCACAGCAATACCGCTTGTGAATCCAACAACCAATGAATGAGGAAAATATTTCAATAATGAGCCCAATCTTAACAACCCAAAAGCAACCAACATAATACCAGCCATTACCGATGAAATAATAAGACCATCTATGCCGTATTTTTCAACAATGCCATATAAAATAATAATAAACGCGCCAGTTGGGCCGCCAATTTGAACCCGGCTGCCACCCAATAGCGCAATTAAAAAACCAGCGATAACAGCAGTAATTAGTCCTTTTTCGGGAGAAACACCCGATGCAACTGCAAATGCTATGGCAAGAGGTAAAGCAACAATTCCAACTACAACTCCAGCAAAAAGATCTGCTGTAAGTTGTTTTTTTGTAAACCCGGTTTTTAGCAGGCTAAAAAACTTTGGTCTAAAAAATTTTTCCATTTTATGATTTATATGCGGTAATAATAATGTTCAAAATTATAAATTTTTACAATTTAAAGGACTCTTCACTTTTTTAAACAAATTAACACGAAGGTTATTTGTTGAAAAAAAAAGCGAAGCCAATTGTAACTATAAAAAACGAACCTTTGAATAATAAGGTTTATACATAAAAGAAACCTGTGGAAATTCTATTTCAACGCGTTTTCAATTTTTTTAAGAATTTCTTCGGAGAATTCCAAATTTTCCAATGCTTTTACACTGTCTAATAACTGTTCTGATCTGCTGGCACCAACCAAAACTGAGGTGATTCGTTTGTCTTTCAACAACCAGGCAATCGCCATTTGCGCCAAACTTTGTCCTCTGGACAGAGCAATTTTATTTAATTTGGTCACTTTTGAAATCAGATCTTTATCAATTTGTGCGGTTTTTAAATAACGCCCATCTTTTACAGCTCTTGAATTTTTAGGAAAACCGGCCAAATATTTATCGGTTAAAATTCCTTGTTGCAGCGGTGAAAAAGCGATGGCACCAACGCCTTCAGTTTCCAGAACATCTAGAAGCCCGTTTTCTACCCAACGGTCCATCATATTGTATTTAGGTTGATGAATTAAACACGGCGTTCCCAAATCCTTTAAAATTTTTGTCGCTTTTAAAGTGTCTTCTGCACTATATTGAGAAATCCCAACATAAAGCGCTTTGCCTTGCCTTACCATATGATCTAGCGCGCCCATGGTTTCTTCCATAGGTGTTTCCGGGTCTGGACGGTGATGGTAAAAAATATCGACATAATCAAGTCCCATTCTTTGCAGACTTTGGTCCAAGCTTGAAATCAAATATTTTCGGGAACCAAAATTACCATAAGGTCCGGGCCACATATCCCAGCCGGCTTTTGTGGAAATGAGAAGTTCATCTCTATATGGTTTAAAATCTTTTTTAAAAATTGTGCCAAAAGTAGATTCTGCGGCACCGTATGGCGGACCGTAATTATTGGCCAAATCGAAGTGCGTTATTCCATTGTCAAAAGCACATTTTAATAAATTTCTGGAATTTTCAAAGTTATCTGTAAACCCGAAATTATGCCACAAACCCAATGAGATTTCAGGAAGCAATAAGCCGCTTTTTCCACAGCGTCTGTAATTCATTTTGTCATACCTAGTTTCTTTTGCCTGATATTTTTTTTTGACAGATCCGCCAAATAGTTTGCTCATTTCAGTTTATTTTGAGGTGTTATAATTTTGTTGAAATTAATCAAATTTTGCCATATTTAAAAAAGTATTGAACTTTTTATATAGCAATGCGAAATTTTTATTGTGTTTATGAATGCTCACAAAAATCGAGATACTTACACAATTGATGATTATTTTGTTTTGAATTTTGTAATTTTACCAAAGTTAAGCGCTCATAAAATCCTAATATTGAACAGCATATTCTTAAAATTCCGTATAAATTCATAAAATTATATTTAAACAAATGAAAGCAACATCAAACATAAAAATGGGGATTATTCTTTTTGTTTTGCTTGGACTTTTTGCCTGTGAAAATAATAAGATTGAAGAACTTACAACAGGTTTAGAAGGAACCGTATTTAGAGGTCCAATAAATCCCGTGGAAATAGAAGGTCAGGTTAATGATGCGCCATTTAGCGCTTTATTTCATGTGTATAATTTAAAAAATAAATTTATAACTTCATTTTCATCAAATGCTGCTGGAGAATTTAGCGTTTTGCTGGCACCAGGCAATTACAAGGTAAAACCCGACAAATCTGCACCCATATTAGGCGCTGATTTTCAGGTGAAGGAAATTACGGTAAATCCAGTTGGGATTACCAAAATGGATTTGTATTTTGATACAGGCATTCGGTAAATATCACATAGTTCAGTTTCAGAATTTCGACAAATTCTTGTCTCAAACTTATTTATTTACTTTTTGGATCTGTTTCTTAATACCATTACTAAAAGGACAATTAAGACTACCGGAATTATCCAAAATCCGTATCCCATTCCCCAATAATTTTCGTTCATCATCTTTTTTATTTTTTAGACAGTTTATTTTATATTCGAAACTTTAAAGTCCTGCTTATTTAATTCTTATGATTGTTCAAACGGCCAAATTTTGTGTCCAACGTAGATTTTAACTTTTCAATGGCACCTTCAACAGCCTGCTCATGGTTGTTTGCAATATTTGTAACCGCTATTGGTTTCATCCCTTCAAGTCTAGCTTCTACCACACATCGTTTATCGTTAAGCGCGTCTTTATGTCCGTTTTCATCTGAAAGATGAACTTCTAATCTTGTAATATGTTCGCTAAATCTGCTTAATTCTTCAGATATTTGGCTTTGTAGTTGCGTGTTGAATTCCTCGTGTACTGTAAAATTACTGTCTGAATTTATTTGTATATTCATAATAGTTTATTTTTATAGTGAAACTATTTTTAAGTCATCACTAATGTTATTTGTAAAATTAAATTTTTATTAGATTATTAGGAGCATTGTCCAAGAACCACCCAAATTATAATAAAAATGACTACCGTGCTTATGCAACCACCGCCTAATTTATGCGCTCCGAAACCGGCAATTAGGCCTTTGAATATATTGTTCATATAATTAATTATTTAGGTTTTATTTTATTCATTTTTTTATAATTCTTACGGTGCTTACAGCAACTTAGGTTGATCTGAAATATGTTTAATGCGCCGTGTTTTATGACCAATATTAGATTACAAAAATGGAAATTTTTAAATCGATTAGTGTTACATAGTTTTTGAGAAAAGTTACAAAATTCACAGATTTCCGCAAATAGAAAAATGATAGATTTAACGAAGAATTTAAAAGAACATCAATCTTAAAATTGCCTTTTTTACCTAAAATTACAGCTTACACCACTCCATAAATGGGTGATTTTCGCTTCTTTACCAGCGCCGTCTAAAATTCCATTCATACCAGCGGCGGTTGAAAATTCATGTCCCAAACTGGTTTTTTTAACATCAATTTCATAGGCATTTTGCATTTCTTCCAGTGTTGACCCAATTCCTATGCCAGCCATTGTAGTCAACTTTTGAGCACCTTCTTTAGGGCCATCAACATACCAACCTTGAAATAGCCAATCAATTTTTGACCCAGCACTTTTCGTGTTATTTTCCTGAAAAACCAACGTTAAACCATTGCTCCAAGCAACCATTTTTAAAGGACCGGCACCACATTCGGTATTCACGCCAATACTTACTACTTTTGATTGCAAAGCGTTATTTATAATTTCAATCAGCTGATCTAATGGCGTACCAAATGGCAAATCATTCGTAGAGCCAGTAATTTGATCAACCAATTGCAACGCATCAAAAGTTAAAACCAAAGATTGCTTATTGTTCTCAGCGGTATTCAGTGTGTCTTTTTGAACTTCAGCAGCTAGCGTTGCGTTGGAATTCTGATTCATTTTTTCTTGTTGCTGGCAACTTATAAAAATGAAAGAAAAGATGATTAAAATTTGGTAAGATTTCATAAGATATATTATTAAGTCTAAACACAAAAATCGAAATTTTTAGACCAATATATGTTACATAGTTTTAAAAAAAAGTTACATGATTCACTGATTTCTATGAAGTGTGAAGAAATTAAGCCGTATGAATTTAAAGTTTTAGGACTTGTTGCAGGTGACGATAAAAAAGGAGATCAATGAATTATTTACTTATAGAACTGGTTTACTATTCATGACCTTTTATTTGTAACGCTTCATCTTTGGTGTTTAAATAATATTTTTTCAATTTATATTTTATATGGTTAAATTTAAAAATACCAATAATCAAAATAATAATGCTTAAGCCGAGAGAAACGTACCCTAACCATTTAATTCTTTCAAAACCTTTTAGCTGAAAAAGCGCGATTCCACCCAAAAGCAAGTATAAAGAAGTTCTTATGTATGAAAATAGCGTTCTTTCGTTGGCCAATCTGGTGCGTTCCAAGGCCAAATAATCGCGAAGTATGATTTTTTCTTTGTTTTCAAACTTATATTTTGATTTCAAAATTTTTTTCATGGCATCCAAATTATATTGATCATAAATCGTTATTAGAAGATATGATCAAATTTATCAATTTAATGATAGATTTAAAAATCCAAGGGATTATTCTTTTTAGGGGTTATTAATCTCATTAAATACATCTTTTAATTCTTCAGAAGCCTGAATACAAATTTTTTCCAGCTCAATAACCAAGTCTGGTATTTCATCTGTATTTTCCTGATTGCTTGCATATTCCTGCACTTTTTTTGCCTTATTTTCATAATCGACACTGATACCCATAATGGCAAAAGAAGGAATTAGTTTATGCACCGCTTTGCGCAATAAAGGCCAATCTTTATCGGTAACGCTTTGTTTCATTGCAAAAAGTATGGGTGGCGTTTGTTCCAAATAAAGCGAAATCATTTCCAGCATTAATTTTTGGTTGGACTTGGTGCGTTGTTTTAAATACGATAAGTCGGTACATTTTAATTTTTCACTTTTTTCATGTTGCTGTTCCACCTTTTTGTTTAAGGGAGAATTCATTTTAACTTCATTTGGTTTTTTTACCAGCTCAACTATTTTTTGGTACAATATCATATCTTCAACGGGCTTTGAAATATAGTCATTCATTCCAATAGCTTTGCATTTTTCCAAATCAGCAGTAGTAACATTGGCAGTTAACGCAATAATAGGAATCGTCAAATTCATCTTATTTCGAATATAATCTGTGGCTTCAAATCCATCCATTTCTGGCATTTGCAAGTCCATTAAAATAACATCATAATTGTTATTTTGAAGTTTTTCTAAGGCGATTTTTCCATTGGAAACAATATCGCATTTAAATCCGAAATCGTCCAAAAGGGTTCTCACCAACAATTGATTGAGCGCAATATCTTCAACCACCAATACTTTAATATTTTTGCTTGCAGTTTCTGGCGGGGTTTTTTGTATTTCGGTATTTTCTTTTACTTCTTTGTTTGTTTTATCAAAACTCATCATAAAACTAAAAGTTGAACCCTCGTAAATTTTACTTTTTACGCCAATGCTTCCTCCTTGCGATTCAACCAATTGTTTGGCAATGGCAAGGCCCAATCCGGTTCCTCCATACATTTTTGAAGTTCCGGCAGATGCCTGTTGAAAGTTTTCAAAAATAGTGACTAACTTATCTTCTGGTATTCCAATTCCGGTATCGATAATTGCAAATTTAAGTGAAACCTTCTTTTTATCTTCTTTCAATAAACGCACACGTACATTAATTTTTCCTCCTGAAGTAAATTTAACGGCATTGCTCATTAAATTTAATATAATTTGGCGCAAACGCATAGGGTCGCCAAGTAAAACCTCTGGAATTTTAGGATCGTAATCTATAATTAATTCGGTATTGTTTTCTTGAATTTTTGTTTCAAACAGTTGAATAATGGCGGTTATGGATTCCTTCATTTTAAAAGGTATTTGCTCAAAGTGCATTTTCCCGGCATCAACTTTTGCCAAATCGAGAATGTCATTAATTAGCACAATTAAGGAATCTCCACTCATTTTTATGGCGTTCAAATATTCTTTTTGTTTTTCATTTACATCTGTTTTTAACACCACTTTTGTAAAACCTATAATGGCATTCATAGGGGTGCGAATTTCATGGCTCATATTCGACAAAAATTGTTGTTTCGCCTTCATAGCATCTTCTGCAATATGTGTTTTATGCTCTGCATTTATTTTTGCCGCCATTAATTCATCTTTCAAAATGAAATGACTGGTAACTTCATAAGCAATCATGGTAACACCTGAAATGGTTTTATCAGCTTCCAAATAGGGTTGAAAAACAAAATTTAAATACACATTTTCTAACTTTCCTTTGCGTTTAATGGGCACAAGAAATTCATAACCTTGCTGTACAATGCCCGAGGTGTAAACTTTTTCAATCATTTCAGGAAGCGGTCCGTTTTTAATTTCCGGCAAAACTTGCAGCAATTTTTTTCCTTCAATATCCTGTCCTTTTCCCCAAATATCTTTAACACTATCATTGGCAAGACGAATGACCATGTCTTTTCCTTTAAATATAACAAATGCAAATGGCGATTGCATCAGCATTGTATCATAAAGTTTATTATTTTGTTCAATAAGCTCCCATGCTTTTTTATCAGCTTCAAATTGTTTTTCCTGAATTTTCTTTTCATTTTCCAGAAGTTCGGTTTGTAATTTTCTAACCTCGGTATTATCTACAATAGTGAGCACAATCAATTCTTCTTTAGAGCTTTCCTTTCTGATACGATGCGCATTTAATAGCATTATTTTGTGTCCGATTACAGGAAATTCGTGGTCCACTTCAAAGTCATGAAAAGGATTGTTTTTTGGAATAATTTCTTCAAGCAACACGCGTAAACGCGGGATATTCCATTGGTTATTACCCAATTTATAGAGTGATTCACCTAAACTTTCTTCTTCAGTTACATGAAATGTTTTATAAAAAGATTTGTTGGCCGACTTAATTCGAATGTCTTTGTCGAGCACCAACATAGACTCATGAATGGTGGAAAGAACGGCTTCATTATAAGTGTACAAATCTTCAACCATTTGGTTTCGCGCCAGCAATTCGTGATTGCTTGTGATAAGCTCTTCGTTGGTTGATTCTATTTCTTCTTTGGAGGTTTCCAATTCTTCATTTAGGCTCTGCAATTCTTCATTGCTTGAAACAATTTCTTCGTTGGCGCTTTGTAATTCTTCGTTTAGGGCTTCCTGGTCGTGTGTAATTGAACCCATAGCAGCACGGGTAGCCACCAATTCTTCTTCTAATTTTTTTATTCTTTTATCTTTTGCAACCGTATTTTTTTCTCCACTTTTGGTAGATTGATTTAAAATGTCTATTTGTTGTGAGGTAAAAATAACCACCAGCAAAGGTTCCTCTCCTTCTATTTTAAGCGGCATGACTTCTAAATTAACAATTTGTACAGCAGCTTCACCTTTATCATGATTTATTTCGATGTCCGATTTATTTACGGTATGTTTTGATTTTATGGCTTGATGAATGGCATTGCGAAGTTCAAATGAAATTTCTGGCAACACCATAGTTAATATATTTAAACTGGCTTTGCCTGGAGAATTCTTCAGATACATTTCTGTTGAACCCCGAAATTGGAGAATCTCCATATCGTGATTGATTATAACGCTTGCCGGCATATAATGTGCCAGTAAAACGGAATCAAATACATTTCCAAGATTGCCCTGCGTTGCTGCAGTAGGTCTTTTTGGGATGGCAGCTGGGATGCTCTTTTTCCCAGTTAAACTTGATTGCACAGCGCGAGAGGTGATAAGAGGCAGTTTATAAACGCCTGAGTTTTTTTTGCGTGAATAAATTTTAAACTTTTTATTAACTGAGGTAAAAAGTTCTTCAGATGCTCCTGTAGTTTCTGATTTTCCCAGCATCAAACAACCACCATCGTTTAAAGCATAATGAAAAGTTGAAATGGCCTTTTTCTGCGCAGCATTGTCAAGGTAAATGAGCAGGTTTCGGCAACTGATTAAATCCATGCGTGAAAAGGGTGGATCGTTTAAAATATTGTGTTGGGCAAAAACACAAACATCTCGCAGCGATTTAGAAATGCGGAAATTATTGTTTGATTTTGTAAAAAACTGCTTAAGCCTTTTGGGTGAAACATTTTTTAGCTGGTTCATAGAATATTCTCCATTTCGGGCAACTTCTATTGCCGAAGCACTTAGATCGGAAGCAAAAATCTGCAAAGGAATGTGCTTGGTTTTTTTGCCTTGAAGTTCGAGCAATAGCATAATAATGGAATAAACTTCTTCGCCTGTGGCGCAAGCGGCTACCCAAATACGCAGGGGTTCGTTTTGCGATTTGCTTTTCAGCAACTGCGGTAATACCGATTTTTTTAAATGCTCAAAAGGCTCGGCGTCTCTAAAAAATTCAGTGACATTGATGAGTAAATCATGAAAAAGTAAGTCAAGCTCACCATCGTTTTTTGTCAATAATTCGGTATATTGCGTTACGGTTTCTATTTTATGAATCAGCATTCTGCGAACCATTCGCCGCTTAATGGTATTTAATTTATAGAAGCTAAAATCAACGTTCTTTTTTTTCAGTAAAAGCTGAAAAATATTTTTTAAATCAATATTGTTTTTGTTGTCTATTTTACCTTTCGGTAAAGATTTTTTTTCCGGACTCTTTCTGATCAAATTGTGTTTGCTCATCCAGTTTATTTCCTTTGCAATTTCTTTAGGAGAAAGTACAAAATCAACCAAGCCACTGGCTATGGCCGAATGCGGCATGCTTGTGAATTTTGCAGAATCGTCTTGGGCAAAAGTGATACCGCCTGCTTCTTTTATCAAACTCAAGCCGCGAGTTCCATCACTGGCACTGCCTGAAAGCACTACACCAATAACATTTTCCTTATGTGTTTCGGCCAAGGAAGAAAACAGCACATCAATAGACAGATTAGACGATTTATTTTTTGGCCGTGGCATTATTTGTATATGTCCATCAATAACCTCAATTTCTTTATTGTAAGGGATTACATAAACATTGTTAGGCACTATCTTCTCCATATCATCAATATCCTGCACTATCATTTTCGTTTTCTTCGACAAAATAGGAACAAGAAGGCTTTCATGGTCGGGACTTAAATGTTGCACATAAATATATGCCATACCGGTTTCAGGAGAAAGATTTTGTAAAAGCTGTGTTATGGCTTCCAATCCGCCGGCCGATGCGCCAATGGCAACCACTGTGAAGGAATTTTCAGTTTTTTCTGAAACAAGAACAGG
>JAAFHC010000280.1 GCA_010906935.1 Gelidibacter sp. | reverse complement strand
TACCAAGGATAATTGGTGTTATTGCTGTGGCAATCGTAACACGATTTTTTAAGTATATTTTGAATGTTGTATGGAACTTCAAAAGTATTATTGAAATCTGTTTGTAAAATTAGAACACTTTGATTGCGTGTTGTGGGTATAAATTGAATACCCACAAACGCCATCAATAAAATAATTGTTATTTTTTTGAAAATTTTCAATTAGTTAATTTGCTTTTGCACGCTGCCACAAGTAAGCATTTCACTTCCAAAATAAGGATTGTTAATTTCTTTGGTTTCGCTCAGCCAAATAGCTCCTTTGTTGTTGAATGCCATCGGACAAAAAGTTTGGTATAGCGTTTTATCTGTTCCAACCAATGCAATTAAATCGTTTATGTCAATGCTCAATGGTTCAAAGTGTTCTCTTTGATGGTCGATAGGATTTTTTACGATATGCTCCGCATGTTCCTTTGCACTTTCGGCTATTTCCATATATTTTGTATGTTGAGTTGCTGTTAAACTTGCCATATCAAAATTTGAAAAAGCCGTAAGCATCATTTCTCCGGCTTCAGTAGCTTTTTTATTGTCATCTTTAACCAATGCATTCTTCAACAGAAGATATCCATCAATTATTGCTGATATTGAAGCGCTTTTTTGAGTAGAAGATTCCTTATTTCCTTCTTTTTCCATTTGCATTTCATTGGAATTCATATCGACTGATTCAACTTGTTTTTTGTCGTTTTTACAAGCACTTAAAAAGAGTACTGAGAATGCTACAACATAGATTGATTTTTTCATTTTTTTTGATTTTAATAATTAATAATTTTTATTTTTCTAAAGAAACACTTCTTAACCGAAGCGAATTTGCGATTACCGAAACAGAACTAAAACTCATGGCCAAAGCCGCAATTATAGGAGACAATAAAATTCCAAATATGGGGAACAATAAGCCCGCTGCAATAGGCACGCCCAATAAGTTATAAACAAACGAAAAGAATAAGTTTTGTTTGATGTTTTTCATCACGGCATGACTTAAATTTTTTGCTTTTACAATGCCTTTTAAATCGCCTTTAACCAAGGTGATTGCAGCACTTTCAATGGCCACATCGGTTCCAGTTCCCATGGCAATACCAACATTTGATTGCGCAAGGGCAGGGGCATCATTAATGCCGTCGCCGGCCATGGCCACAATTTTACCTTCGGCTTGTAATTTTTTAATAAATTTCAATTTGTCTTGAGGTAAAAAGCCTGCTTTAAAATTGCTTAAATGCAATTCATCTGCCACTGCTTTTGCCGTGTTTTCGTTATCGCCTGTTAACATAATTACTTCTATGCCATCATCCATTAAAGCTTTAATTGCTGCTGCACTGGTCAGTTTAATGGCGTCTGAAATACTCACAAACCCTAAGGCTTTTTTATCAACAGCAATATAGGAAACTGTTTTTCCCAACTTTTGTTCGGCTAAAATTTTAGTTTCTAATTCATTGGGAATTGATGCCTTTATTTGCTGCATTAATTTGGCATTTCCTAAGGCTACTTTATTTGAACCAACAGTACCTGTAACACCCATTCCGGTAACGG
>JAAFHC010000046.1 GCA_010906935.1 Gelidibacter sp. | reverse complement strand
TCGCTCCACTCAGCATTGCTGTTGGCGCCATATCTATAAAATGTGCTTAGCCCGAAACCTTTAAATATACTTTTTAACTCAAACCCACTTTCCAAATAGCCATTTTTTAAACTTTTAAACGTCAATCCGTTATGGTACGTTGGGTTCTCAATGTCGCCGATGGCAGCACTTGTTGCAAAAATTAATTGAGGCTTAAATTTAGACCCAAAATTAAACGGTTTTAATTCGTGTTTGATGTGAATTGCGGCGAATCTGTCTGAAATAAATTCGTTATATCCCATGGTTTCAAAGCTGTTTTTACTCGCAAATCCAATTCTTTTTGCCCAAGGATTTTTGAACGAAGCATTGGGAGTTGCATTAAATAAATGGGATATTGGCGCATCACCAAAAACAATTCCTCCTTCAGCCACAATGTTTGTAGTTGCTTTTTGAAGACGTTTTATTTGATGTGTTACCCGGAAATTTACTTGTGTAAAATCGAAATCGCTGTTCAACACATTTTCAAAACTTTTTGTCACTTGAAATGTAAATTGCGGAAATTCATTTTTTAAAGTTAATTTTCCAATCGGGGAATTCATATAAGTGTTTTTTGGATTGAATTGAAACCCAAAAAGGGCCGTTGTTAAACTATATTCCGATAAGTTTTTAGCAGATGAAATATATTGATAGTTGAACAAAGGATTGTAATCGCCGGTGCTTAATTGAAATTCTGCTTCTAAATTTGGGCGAATGTCATGCTTTAAATTTAAACTAAGCGTTTTATAGTTGTAAAACTGATCAAGATATAGATTTCTTAAGTTCAGTAAACTAAACGAGGTATTTATGGAAATAAAGTCTAAAGAAGCAGCCTCTTTTATATCGTTGGTGTAATTGGCACCAATCCAAGTATTTGTATTTTTATTTATGCGGAATGAAGTGCCTAAAGTGTACTTAAAATCGGTATCTTTTGTCCCATACGCCAAGTAAGATTCCAGTTTAAAGATGCTTGAAAAATTTGAATTTGTTTCACCGCCAAAACCAAGTCTGAATCCTTCGTAATTGTTGAAATTTAGAATTTTTCCCAGATTTAAATTAATATATTTTGTAGGATATATGCCTTTCAACATATTTCGAGCAATGTTAATCTTTTTCTCAACATCCTCTCCTTCAACTTCAACAATGCTGTCTAACCTTTTGTAGGTATTTTTTCCTCTTTCAGAAATAGAATCGGTTCTGTAGCTGTCCCAAAAATCTTCCTTTTTTTTCGCGGCATCATCATTAAATTGTATGGTTGGCGCAGCGCTTTTAACCACAATTGGGGTGTTTATTTCAATGTTTGAATTTGTTGCTTTTGATATAAAATAAGTAACATCTCCTTCACTTTTAGTTTTTGTTGATGTAATTGAATCATTTTTTTTCCGTTCACCAAATTTTATGGTGCCGCCAAATAAGGAGATACGCTCATTATTGTCTCCCTTTTTTAATACCACATCCATTTCTTGTGGAAACCAAATGTTGTCGGGTTTAATGTAAGTGTAATTTTGCGTTGCTTTCACATTGATCATTCCTTTTAACTCGGCAATTGCTTTTGTTAGGGCAAAACTTCGGATATCAATATATAATACGCCTTCAATTCCTAAAATTTCTTTTTTTTCTTTGGGTTTGAAATAAATGAGAATGGAACTTCCAGATGCTGTTTTTACAGTATCCAATATTTTATAATTGTATGTTTTTAGCGCATCATCAGCAATTGGATTGATATACTTGGTTCCGGCAAGAACATAAAATTCATTGTAAAAAGACAAATCCTGAAAAGTCACCGCCAGTAATTCATAAATTGGTTGTTTTAAACCTGCCATTCTTGAAGCCATAATCACTTCTTTTTTTCCTTTTCCTTTTTGAAATTGAAATTCAGAAATTTTTTCTGAAATGTATAAGTGCGATTTGTCAATTTCCTTTTTGAATTTGAAATTTGAAGAATCCAATTTTTTAAATTGTTTTTTACCTTCTTTAAGCACAAATATAGAATCTATGTTTCCGCTTATGGAGTCGGGATTTGCGGTAACCAATATTTTATTGTAGGTATTAAATTTGAAGGAATTTAACGATTTTTCAATATCATTTTTAGGTTTATTTTTAATGGTATTTCTAACAATTTGCAGGGCCGGATTTTCTTTGGCAACTATTTGAACTTCCCTTAAACTTTCAATTTTTGGATTTAAGGATATTTTAATAAATTTTTCGTTTTTAGTAATTGGAAAGATAAGAGATTCATAACCAACATACGAAATGCTTATTTGCGTTATTGATTTTGTCGATTTTATGGAAAATTTCCCATCAACATCAGTCAATGTTCCAAAATTTGAAGAAGTTGTAATTGTGGCAAAAGGCAATGGTTGCTTGGTTTTGCTGTCCAATATAATTCCTTGGATTTGGTTTTGGGAAATAGAAAATAATGGAAATAGCAATAATAAGAAAAAGAAGTGTTTCATTTAATATTTTTTTCAATAAGCAATAGCAAATATAAAGTAATAACAAAGCACCCATAAGAGTGCTTTGATTTTTTTTGATAAGTTTAACTTTTTAGAAAAATTAAACTTTCATTATTTCCTGATCTTTAATTTTATAATGATTGTCAACTTCAGCAATAAATGAATCTGTTAATTTTTGAATGCTGATTTCGGCATTGGCTTGCATGTCTTCAGAAGCTTCCGCTTTTTTAATTTCGCCCATCGCTTCCCTGCGGCCATTTCTAATACTCACTTTTGCAAATTCAGTGGCAACTTTCGCTTGTTTGGAAAGTTCTCTTCTTCTTTCTTCTGTTAAAACCGGTACATTAATAATAATAATATCCCCATTATTCATTGGGTTAAATCCTAAATTGGCCAACATAATCGCTTTCTCAATACCGTGTAACATATTTTTTTCCCAAGGCTGAACCGTTATGGTGTGTGCGTCCATAGTGCTTACGTTTGCAATTTGCGCCAACGGCGTTTGTGAGCCATAATAATCAACGTTAACATTCCCTAACATTGCCGGACTTGCTTTTCCTGCCCTAATATTTCTGAACTCTTTTTCTAAATGCAGAATTGAATTTTGCATCAATTCTTTTGTGCTATCAATAATAAAGTCTAATTCTTCATCCATAATTGTAAAAATAAATTTTAGGTTTATTTATCAACTTTTGTTCCAATATTTTCTCCGGAAATCACTTTTTCTAAATTTCCTTCAACATTCATATCAAAAATAATAATGGGTAAATTATTTTCCTGACTTAAAGTAAATGCTGTGGTATCCATTATTTTTAAACCTTTACTCAATACATCTTTAAAGGTAATGGTATCAAATTTAATGGCGTCTTTGTTTTTTTCTGGGTCTGATGTGTAAATACCATCAACACGCGTACCTTTTAAAATAACATCGGCACTAATTTCTATCGCTCTTAAAACGGCGGCAGTATCTGTAGTGAAATACGGATTTCCGGTACCACCTCCAAATATCACCACACGACCTTTTTCCAAATGTCGAACAGCCCTTCTTTTGATAAAAGGTTCCGCAACCTGTTCCATTTTTATGGCCGTAAGCAATCTTGTTTTTATGCCAATGGCTTCAATGGCGCTTTGTAAAGCCAAACCGTTTATAATAGTGGCCAACATTCCCATATAATCTCCCTGGACTCTGTCAATTCCATTACTAGCTCCAGCTACGCCTCTAAAAATGTTTCCGCCTCCTATCACAATGGCAACTTCAATTCCGTTGTTCACAATTTTTTTGATTTCTTCAGCATAGGCCGATAAACGTTTTGGATCTATACCGTATTGGCGATCACCCATAAGTGCTTCACCACTTAATTTTAGCAGAATTCTTTTATAAGCCATAATTTTTTTAAAAGTTATGCAAATATAAGAAATATTGTAGAAGTAAAAAGGCAATGTTACTGTTCAGTAAAAATAACACAGTTGTTATGGATCAATTTTTTTTGTCGAAGTGTTTTCATTAAAGCATAAAACAAAAAAAAACTCGCTGAAAAGCGAGTTTTTTAAATTTATATGGTGAAAAATTATGCTAACGAAACTCTTTTAAAGTCGGTAACAGTAACACCAATAGTTTTTACGTAATCTGCAACGGTCAATTTGTCGTCTTTGATGAAAACTTGGTCTAATAGACAAAGTTCTTGGTCTAACGTTGTGTTGTCAGAAAGAAATCTTTCCAATTTTCCCGGAAGAATTTTATCCCAAATTGCTTCAGGTTTGCCTTCAGCTTTAAGTTCCGCTTTTAAATCTTCTTTAGCTTGTGCAATTACCTCATCTGTCAATTGCATTCTGGAAATGTAAACTGGCACATGTTTAAGGGTTTTTCCCAATCGGCCAAATTCAATATTCTCTTTTTCTATCACTGCAATTCTGGCTTCAGTTTCAGAAGCAACAAAATTAGGATCGAAATCTTTGTAAGATAAAGTTTTTGCGCCCATTGCGGCAGCTTGCATAGAAATGTCTCTGGCAACAACACTTGCGCCGTCAACATTATCAGATAATGCAGTCACAGCAGCAATTTTATTTCCTGCATGAATGTAAAAACCAACAAATTTACCGGTCACTTTTTCAAAAGCGCCAATTTCTAGTTTTTCACCAATAACGCCAGTTTGCTCAATTAATTTTTCAGCAACTGTAATTCCTCCAAAGTCAGCATTTAAAAAATCTTCTTTTGAATTATAGTCAATTGCAATTTCAGCGAATTTGGTCGCCAAAGCAACAAAAGCGTCGTTTTTAGCAACAAAATCTGTTTCACAGTTTAATGAAACGATTACACCAACGGTGTTTTCGGCGTTAACTTTCGCAATAACAGCGCCTTCACTAGAATCTCTATCAGCTCTGTTTGCGGCAACTTTTTGTCCTTTTTTACGCAAAATTTCAATTGCTTTATCAAAATCTCCTTCGGCTTCAACAAGTGCATTTTTGCAATCCATCATGCCAGCTCCGGTAGCTTTTCTTAAATTATTTACTTCTGCGGCTGTAATTTGTGCCATTTTTTTAATATTTTTTTATTGAATTTTTAACATTCAAAAGTGATACATTAATTATTTAGTTTATTCCCCTTTTTCGTCAGCTTCACCATCAGATGGTTTGTCTTTTGTTGTTTTTCTGTCAGACAAGCCTTCAGCGATAGCGTCGATAATATAACCTAAAACTTTGTTGATTGATTTAGATGCATCATCGTTTGATGGAATTACATAGTCTAAACCTCTTGGGTCAGAGTTTGTGTCAACCATGGCAAAAATTGGAATATTTAAGTTTTTTGCCTCAGCAACAGCAATGTGTTCTTTTTTTACGTCAATAACAAAAATTGCGCCTGGCAAACGAGTCATATCAGCAACAGAACCTAAGTTTTTTTCTAATTTTTCTCTTTGGCGGTTGATTTGTAATTTTTCTCTTTTTGAAAGTGCATCAAAAGACCCATCAACTTTCATTCTGTCAATAACTGTCATTTTTTTAACAGCTTTTCTAATGGTAACAAAATTTGTCAACATTCCACCAGGCCATCTTTCAGTGATGTATGGCATGTTTATGCTGGCAGATTTTTCTGCGATAATTTCTTTTGCTTGTTTTTTTGTGGCTACAAAAAGAATTTTTCTTCCTGAATTTGCGATTTTTTGAAGTGCATCTGCAGCTTCATCAATTTTTGCAGCAGTTTTGTAAAGGTCAATAATATGAATTCCGTTACGTTCTCCATAAATATAAGGAGCCATGTTTGGATTCCATTTTCTTGTTAGGTGACCGAAGTGTACACCTGCATCTAATAAGTCTTTAATTTCAATTTTTGTCATTTTGTTATTTAGTTTACGTTCCGTTGAGCTAGCAATAGGTAAGTAGCGGAAACCCGATCTTACCTATTTGGATG
This sequence comes from Gelidibacter sp., assembly GCA_010906935.1. Taxonomy (GTDB): domain Bacteria; phylum Bacteroidota; class Bacteroidia; order Flavobacteriales; family Flavobacteriaceae; genus Lutibacter. The sequence goes on along the minus strand of JAAFHC010000046.1, from coordinate 34,143 downwards.
CTAAACTTTTGTCAATCATTGACTGATCAACGACAACTTTGTGATTAATTTTAATTTCAATGAACCACCAAAAAAATTGGTGAAGCAATTCAAATAAACGATTAACGTTTTGAGAATTGGAATTTTTTTCTTGCTTTCTTTTGACCGAATTTTTTACGTTCAACCATTCTTGGGTCTCTGGTAAGTAATCCTTCTGGTTTAAGAATCAATCTGTTTTCAGCATTTAATTCAACCATAGCTCTTGAAAGTGCCAAACGAATAGCTTCTGCTTGTCCGGTAATTCCTCCTCCAAAAACATTTACTTTAATGTCAAATGAAGTTACATGATCTGTTAAAGTAAGCGGCTGTAAAACTTTATATTGTAATGCGGCTGTTGTAAAGTAGTTTTTAAACTCTCTTTTGTTGATAGTAATGCTTCCAGTACCGTCAGAAACATAAACACGCGCAACTGCTGTTTTTCTTCTACCTATTTTGTGTATTATTTCCATTATTATTTTAGATCGTTAAGGTTAATGGTTCTTGGTGTTTGAGCCGTTTGTTGGTGCTCAGTACCTGCATAAACATATAAATTTCTGAAAAGAGCGCTTCCTAATTTGTTTTTAGGTAACATTCCTTTTACTGCTTTTTCAACAAGACGGGTAGGGTCTTTATCGAACATTTCAATAGCAGTTAACGATCGTTGTCCTCCAGGATAGCCAGTGTGACGAATATAGGTTTTGTCACCCCATTTTTTACCTGTTAGATTAATTTTGTCGGCGTTGATAACAACTACATTGTCTCCGCAATCTACGTGAGGCGTGTAATTTGTTTTGTATTTACCTCTGATTAGCATGGCTATTCCAGAAGCTATACGACCCAACGTTTGGCCGTCTGCATCAACCAATACCCACTCCTTAGTAACGGTATTTTTGTTAGCTGATACTGTTTTGTAACTTAATTTACTCACAATTAAATTCTTTGTTATAGTTAAACATTCATTTTTTGTCCCTAAAAAGGGAGTGCAAATGTACAAACTATTTTAGTGATAACAAATAGGGTTTTTAAAAAAGTTTATTTGTTGAATCGTTTAACTATTGAATCGTTGGAAAGTTTTAAAGTTTTAAAGTCAAAAAGCCAAAATGTTGCAGTGTTTCGAATTCTCAAAGTCGAAAATCAAAATTTGCATTCCTGAAATTTCTCACTATTCCATTTTCAGCCACAATTAAACAATTACACAATTAATGTGCTTCCAGCCAATTTTCACCTTCATCCAATTCAACAATTAAAGGAACGGCAAGCGTGTAAGCGTGTTCCATTTCATGTTTAATCTTAGGTTTTAAAACAGAAAGTTCTTCTTTATAAACATCAAAAACCAACTCATCATGCACTTGCAATAACATTTTAGATTTATAATTTCCTGCCTTCAGCATTTTATGAATATTGATCATTGCAATTTTAATAATATCTGCTGCGCTTCCCTGGATTGGCGCATTTACGGCGTTTCTTTCATCTCCGGCCCTAACAACCGCGTTTTGGGAATTGATGTTTTTTAAATACCTGCGACGTCCTAAAATGGTTTCAACATAACCGTCTTCACGCGCAAATGCAACCTGATTGGCGATATATTCTTTTAATTTTGGAAATGTTTTGTAATAATTGTCTATTAAATCTTTTGCCTCTGATCGTGATTTGTTTAATTGCTCTGCCAAGGTAAAAGCGCCTTGTCCATATATAATTCCGAAATTCACTGCTTTTGCTTCTCCGCGTTGGGTTCTGGTGACTTCATTTAAAGGAATACCAAAAATTTTGGCGGCTGTTGCAGCGTGAATATCTTGCAAATTTCTGAAGGACTCAATCATTCCTTCATCTTCGCTTAAAGCTGCTATAATGCGCAATTCAATTTGGGAATAATCGGCAGCCAATAAAGTATAATTTTCATCTCGTGCAACAAATGCTTTTCTCACCTGACGACCGCGTTCTGTCCGCATCGGAATATTTTGCAGGTTTGGGTTTATGGAACTCAACCTTCCGGTTGCCGCAACGGCCTGACTGTAAGTGGTGTGAATTCTTCCTGTTTTTTTGTCTATTTGATTTGGCAACGCATCAACATAGGTGTTTTTTAGTTTTACCAATCCGCGCCATTCTAAAATGTCTTTTACGATTTGGTGTTTTGTTGCCAGTTTCGATAAAATTTCTTCACCGGTTGCATACTGTCCGGTTTTGGTTTTCTTAGGTTTGTCAATCAGTTTTAAATGTTCAAACAACACATCGCCCAATTGTTTTGGGGAAGCCAAATTAAATTCAATAGCAGTTTCTTTGTAAATATCAGTTTCTAACTGATGAATATCTTCCACCAATTTTTCAGAAAGAGAGCTTAAAAATTCGGCATCCATTTTTATGCCTTCCAATTCCATAGCTGCCAAAACAGGAAGCAAAGGCATTTCAATGTCATCAAATAGTTTTATAAGGTTTGAACTGTTCAATTCTTTTTCGAAAAAATCTTTAAGCTGAAACGTAACATCGGCATTTTCAACGGCATATTCGGTTTGTTTTTTGAGGTCTATTTCGCGAATGGAAATCTGGTTTTTTCCTTTTTTACCCACAAAAGCGTCTAAATTAATGGGTTTGTAATTCAAATAAGTTTCCGTGAGCACTATTAAATCGTGGCGCATATCAGGATTTATCAAATAATGCGCCAGCATAATGTCGAACAATTTCCCTTGGACTTCAATTTGATGATTGCTGAGAATTTTTATGCTGTTTTTTAGGTCGTGTCCAACTTTTTCAATGTTCTCATTTTCAAAAAACGGACGGAATTCTTCTAAAATTGCTTGAGTTTCTGCCTTGTTTTCAGAAAGTGCCACAAAATAGCCTTTTCCTTTTTCATAGGAGAAAGCGATTCCTGCCAAATCGGTTTCAAACAAATCTTCCCCAATGGTTTCAATATAGAAACTTACCGATTTTTGCGACAATAATTTCTCCAGAAGCAATTTTCGGGAGAAAGGTGAATTTACAGATTGGTATAAATGGTTGGTGTTTTCGGTGGTTTTATCCCCTGCGGAAAAGGTTTCGTTGGCTGCAACATTTTCTGAAGACGAAAATAAATCGAATTGATGTTCTGCTGCAGGTTGTTGTTTTTTAGCTTCCGCAGTTGCTTCTTTTTGAGTATTTTTTTCTGGTTCTGAAGGCAATTTAAAAATAGTATTAAAGCTTTCGGCAATTCTCCGGAATTCCAATTCTTTTAAAATTTCATTTACTTTTTCAAAATCGGGATGATTTAGCTCATAATCTTTTTCATTAAAGGTCACTGGACAGTCCAATAAAATGGTCGCCAATTTTTTGGAAAGCAATCCAAGCTCTTTATTTTCTTCCACTTTTTCTCGCATTTTACCCTGAAGCTCATGAGAATGAGCCAAAAGGTTTTCCATGCTGCCATATTCTTTGATAAACTTTTTGGCAGTTTTTTCCCCAACACCCGGCAATCCCGGAATATTGTCGATGGCATCGCCCATCATTCCCAAAAAATCAATAACTTGTTCCGGGCGATCAACTTCAAATTTTTCCTGAACTTCGGGAATTCCCCATATTTCAATGCCATTGCCCATTCTTGATGGTTTGTACATAAAAATATTTTCCGAAACCAATTGCGCAAAATCTTTGTCTGGCGTCACCATATAGGTTTTAAAGCCTTCTTTTTCAGCCTGTTTGGCAAGTGTTCCAATTAAATCGTCGGCTTCAAAACCCTCTTTTTCAATAATGGGAATGTGCATGGCTTCCAAAATTTTATGAATATAAGGCACAGCAATTCTAATGGCTTCCGGAGTTTCTAGTCGGTTTTTTTTATATTCAGGAAAAGCTTCAGAACGAATGTGGGAACCTCCTCTATCAAAAGCCACCGCCAAATGATCTGGTTTTTCACGTTTTATGACATCGAGCAAAGAATTCACAAATCCCATTATGGCGGAAGTGTCCATTCCTTTTGAATTGATTCTCGGGTTCTTAATAAGCGCATAATATCCACGAAAAATTAAAGCGTAGGCATCTAAAAGGAAAAGGCGTTTTTGTTGCATGCGTTTTTGTAATAAACTGTTATCTAAACTGTTAAAATAAATATTTTTTTTAAATACTGAGGAATATCATTGAAGATATAGCTATTTTGTTATACCTTTATATTTACTAACTAAAGTCACAAAGTTATGAAACAAAATTACTTAGTTTTCTTTGTTTTGTTTTTTATTTGTAAATCTCTCGGATTTTCACAAATTGTCAATAAAGGCTCACTTAAAATTCTGAACAATACAACTGTTTATTTTGGCGGTGAATATACCAATGATGGGACGCATGATAATGAAGGAGATTTATATCTAAAAGGTAATTTTGTAAATAATTTAACAACTTCAGCAGCAGCTACCTCCACAACTTATTTTACCAGTTCGACCGCAATTCAGGAAATTAAAGGTTCGGCACTTAAAGTAAACTTTTATAATTTAGTGGTAAATAATACTTTTAAAGGTGTTTCTGTAATTGATGCTTTTGAATTAAATGTAGCAAATGCAGTTGCTTTAACCAATGGTGATTTACGCTTGATTGGGGAATCCCAGTTGTTACAAACGAATAATGTCGCTAATTCTGGCCCCGGTAAATTACTGCGCGACCAGCAAGGAATTTCAACAACTACAGGCTACAATTATTGGTCGTCACCGGTGAATACAAGTGCGGGAACATTTAAGTTAAATGAAGGGTTGTTTGATGGAACTGACGCTGGCTCAAACCCGTTTTCACCAGCATTGGTTCAGTATACTTCTGGTCTTGACGGTTTAGCAACAAATCCCATAACCATAAGTAACAGATGGTTGTATACTTATTCTCCTAATACTATTGGTTATGCCGGTTGGGATAAAATATATGAAAACAGTGCAATAGCAACAGGTTTGGGTTTCACCATGAAAGGAACAGGAACCGGTGCAGCCAACCAAAATTATGTTTTTAAAGGAACACCTAATAATGGTGATTTTTCCTTTACAATTGCAAGTGGGCAAGCTGTTTTATTGGGAAATCCTTATCCTTCTGCGTTGGATATTTCAAAGTTTATTGGTCAAAATGCTAGTGTAAACCAAATTGAAATTTGGGTTGATGGTGGTACTGGCACACATTATTTGGCAGGTTATTTGGGAGGTTATGCGACGGTCAATTCAACAACAGGAGTTCTTCCGACAGTTCCTTTATCTTTAATTGCAGGCCTTGGAAATTTTACTGGGTTAACAAAACCAACTGTGTATTTGGCGGTTGGTCAAGGGTTTTTTGTTGAAGCTGTAAATTCTAATAATATCGTTTTTGATAATACACAAAGGATTTTTAAAATAGAAAATTCAGTCGATTCCTTCTTTTACAAAACGTCAAAATTAAAAAATGAAAAATCGATTCAAAATTTGGATTTGAAAAGTATTATTAGAATTGGCTACGAAGACCCTGAAAAGTTTCATAGGCAACTGGCTTTGGGGTTTGTGCCAAATTCTCCTGCCGATTTAAACTACAACCGAGGTTATGATGCTTTAATGAGGGAACCAAGAAAAGATGAATTATTTTTTATCATAGAAGATGACCATACTAAAAAATATGTCATACAAGGTGTTGGAGCTTATGACAATACATATGAATTTCCTATAGGCTTAAAAATTACGCAAGAAGGTACGCATAATATTATGATTGATGCGCTGGAAAATTTTACGGGTAAAGTGTTTATTAAAGATAAAAAGGCAAATATAACTTACGATATAAGCACTAATAAATTTTCGCCAAACTTGTCACCGGGAAATTATTTGGATAGGTTTAGCATTGTTTTTAAGGATAAATACGCAACAGTAGTTGATGAAGATATCGCCATTGAAGTTAACACTCCAATAGAAAAAACCATCGTTTATTATCATGAAAATGGCAGCCTTATTGTTAAAACAAAAAATGATTTGCAGGTAAACAATATTTCCATCTATAACATTTTAGGCCAGCAAATAAAACAGGCAAAAGGCAATGAGCCAGGTAAAAATGTTATTGTGATTCCTTTTCAATATCCAAAAGGAGTTTATATGGTCATTGTGGAATCGGAATTGGGAAAAGAAACTTTTAAAATTGTAAATAAATAAAAAAAATTAGGGAGATGAAAACGCTAAATAAATATGTTTTAAGTACAGTGGTAATTGTATTTTTAATGATTGGTATAGAAACTTTTGCACAAGTTGGTATTGGAACAACAATGCCTAACAACAATTCTCAAGTTGATATAACTTCGACAACAAAAGGATTTCTACCTCCAAGAATGACTACTGTAGAAAGAAATACTTTAGGAGCAACCTTGTTAATTACGCTACTTCCTGCAGAAGCAGGAATGTTGGTGTTTGATACCACCCTGAAAGTATATTATTATTGGGATGGTACTGTTTGGGTGGCTTTAGCAGCAGCCGGCGGTTATGTAGATCTTACTACAAACCAAATTATTGCAGGTAATAAAACTTTTACCGGCAATTTAATACCTACTGGAAGAATAATGGTACCAATGGGCGAAATTTCATATTTTAGTACTACGGGTTCGATAATTACTATGGCTTCACAATCTGATGGGACTACAAATATGGTAGCAGTAAATCCAGCAACTACATTAACAATGGGTGCTTATGAATTTGATAATGGTGGTGCAAATGATGGCACATTAAAATATACAGGTGCAACTACAAAAATGTTTCACATGGCAATAACTGTAAGTGGCACACCCGAAACGGGAAATAATGTATTTGTATTTGGAGTGGCTTTAAATGGCACGGTAATAACTACTGGAAAAGTTCTTGGGTCATCCTCGGGGACTCAATTTTCATCGTTACACATTATGCTTGAATTAAAAACCAACGATAAGGTTCAATTGCAAATAGGTAATACAACGGCAAGTAAAAATTTTACAGTAAAGAGTTTGAATTTTTTCGCTATGGGTTTGTAATTGTAATTTATTAAATTAGATTTTTATTATAAGAAACATTTAAAATTGTCAATAAATAAATAAATAAAAATTAGGGAGATGAAAACGCTAAATAAATATGTTTTAAGTACAGTGGTAATTGTATTTTTAATGCTTGGTATGGAAACTTTTGCCCAAGTGGGTATTGGCACTATAAACCCAGATGTATCATCTATGTTAGACATACAATCTAACGCAAAAGGTGTGCTAATTCCCAGAATGCTTACCAGTGAAAGAACAGCTATTGCTACCCCTGCAAATGGTTTATTGGTTTTTGACATCACCTCACAAAGTTTTTGGTTTTACAATGTGAATGTTTGGAAGGAGTTAGTAGCTAATAACAAACTTATTGATACCGATGGAGATACCAAAGTTGAAGTGGAACAAAGTGCAGATGAAGATAAAATACGCTTTACAACATTAGGGACGGAAAAAATGTCGATTGATAATGCCGGAAACACCAGAATTGGGGATGGTACAAACAACACCTATATTGAAGCTGATGGTTCATTAAGTTATGAAGGTACAGCAACGCGTTATGATGATTTAAAGGTTCCTGTTAGTTCAACTACTAAAGGTGGTTCGAAAGACCCAGAATGGTATCAAATGAAAAATAATGGCAGTAGTCAGGGTGTTTTTTTACAGTGGTTTGATAAAGCTGCAGAAGAAGAATTGTATTTTGTGATGCAAATGCCTCATGCATGGAAAGAAGGAACAACTATTCATCCACATATACATTGGGTTGCTCAAAATACTGGTGCAGGTATAGTAGGTTGGGGATTGGAGTATGTGTGGACAAATGTGAATACTGTTTTCCCCATTAATACTACTATAGTTTATGGAGAAAGTATAGCTCCAGTTGGTTCTGGAGATACAAGTGTTACTGCTTATAAGCATTATATCACGCCATTGGCTGCCATTTCAGGATCTGGAAATACACTATCAAGCGTTTTAGTATGCCGAATATTTAGAGACGCTTCTAATTCAGGTACAGTTGATGCTTATAGTTCTGATGCCGGTTTGTTGGAAATAGATTTTCATTATGAAATTGATGCAGCAGGAAGCAGACAAGAGTATATCAAATAGAAACTGTTAAAACCCTATTAATATTAGTCACAACTTTTTATTAATCATAAAATACATTTAGATTTGTTTTATGATTAGATGGATTATTTTTGTGGCAGTTGTTTTGGTCATCGATTTTTACGCTTTTCAAAGTTTAAAAACAATCACCAAAAATAAAATGGCATTTGCAGTTTATTGGCTGATCTCTTTAGCCATATTGGCAAATTTCACCTATAAATTGGCAACTTTTGACAGTGCCCATGGATTTCCGCAAGACTTAATGCTGGCTTTCGGATTGTTGGTTTTGTCCATTATTCCGAAATTTTTTGCACTTTTAATTCTTTTTGGCGAAGATGTTTATAGGATGACGAAATCGGTTTTTAATTATTTTTCTTCCACAGCTTCAACCCAGTTTTTTCCAGAAAGAAGAACCTTTGTGAGCAAAGTGGCTTTGGGTTTGGCAGCCATTCCTTTTATGTCGGTTTTGTATGGAATGGCGCGCGGAAAATACAATTATCAGGTCATTAATCATACTTTGTATTTTAATGATTTGCCAGAAGCTTTCGACGGATTTAAAATCACACATATTTCCGACATTCACAGCGGAAGTTTTGACGATGAAGAAAAAATAGCCGAAGGCATCAATTTAATCAATGAACAGGAATCGGATGTCATTTTATTTACAGGCGATTTGGTGAACAATCTTGCCGAAGAAATGGAACCTTGGATTGCTCATTTTAGCAAACTGAAAGCCAAACTAGGCAAATATTCCATTTTGGGAAATCACGATTATGGGGAATATGTGCAATTTAATTCCGAAGAAGAAAAACAACAAAATTTTCAGGCCATCAAAAAGTTGCATCCCAAAATCGGATTTAATTTATTGTTGAACAACAGTGTTTATGTGGAGAAAGGAAATGATAAAATTGCCTTGGTTGGCGTTGAAAATTGGGGAACGCGATTTAAAAAAGCAGGCGATTTAAATGTGGCTTCTTCAAAAATTAATAAAGAAGATTTTAAAATATTAATGAGTCACGATCCATCTCATTGGGATGCCGAAATAAAAAATCACCCAAGTAATTTCCACCTCATCTTGAGCGGACATACGCACGGCATGCAGTTTGGGATTGAAATTCCGGGCATCAAATGGAGTCCGGTGCAATATATTTACAAGCAATGGGCAGGCATTTATGAGGAGTCTGGAAAGTATATCAATGTAAATCGCGGTTTTGGTTTTTTGGCTTTCCCCGGCCGTGTAGGAATTTGGCCAGAAATAACTGTAATTACACTGAAAAGGAAGCCAGTGTAGTTTGTTTCAATAAAAATGTTACATTTGTAGGTATAAGGCTTTTATTTTTTTAAACATTTCACAAAAAAAATGTTAGGTTATGGCAAAATTCGGAGAATTAATTAGTTCAGAGATTCCTGTGTTAATCGATTTTTATGCAGAATGGGAAGAAGAAAAATCTGACGATGCACACGATATTTTACGAGATGTGGCGGCTGCCCTTGGAGATAAAGCGAAAGTTATAAAAATTGATATTGAAAAAAACGAGACACTTGCCAATGCACTTAGAATTAAAGGCAATCCAACATTTATAATTTATAAAGGCGGAGAAATGAAATGGCGCCAATCTGGTGACCAAGATGCCAATACGTTGATTAGTTTGGTGCAGCAGTATCTTTAGCCCCCTAACCTCCAAAGGGGGAACAGCGCGTTGGGCTTAAAAAAGTTAAAAGTTAAAAGTTAAAAGTTAAAAGTTAAAAGTTAAAAGTTAAAAGTTAAAAGTTAAAAGTTAAAAGTTAAAAGTTTTTTGCTATAAATACTATTTAATTTTCAAATCAAGCTCCCTTTCCTTCGGAAATTTTCCCTGTCACGGTAGGGGTTGGGGATAGGATTAAAAGTTCTCAGCAGTCTTTTTTCTCTTCTCTCTTTTCTTTTATTCAGGTATAAAAGTTAAAAGTTAAAAGTTAAAAGTTAAAAGTTTTTTGCTATAAATACTATTTAATTTTCAAATCAAGCTCCTTTTCCTTCGGAAATTTTACTTCGGAAATTTTACCTGCCGCGGTAGGGGTTGGGGATAGGATTAAAAGTTAAAAGTTCTCAGCAGTCTTTTTTCTCTTCTCTATTTTCTTTTATCTTTTATTCAATTGATTTAAAAGAAAATCCCATATAACTATAATATTCCAACACTTTAGGCAATACAAATTTTAGTTTTTCAGAAGCTTTAATGCTGTCGTGAAAAACAATGATGCTCCCGTTTTGGATATTTCTGATGGCATTTTCCAAGCATTTTTCAGAAGAAATGGTAGGGTCAAAGTCGGCACTTAAAACATCCCACATAATTATTTTATAGCCTTTTTTCCTTATTTTTTTAGATTGAGAAAGTGTGAGTTTCCCATAAGGTGGTCTAAAAAGTTTTGAGTTTTGAGTTTTGAGTTTTAAGTTTTCCTCAAAATATTTTTCAGCATCTTCTATGTTTTGCAGGTAATATGCAGTTTTGGTTTTCCAGCCGTTTAAATGGTTGTTGGTGTGATTGCCAACAGCATGGTTTTCTTTAATAATTTTTTGAAAGATTTCTGGATGTTCCCCAATATTTTTTCCGATGCAAAAAAATGTGGCTTTCGCATCATATTTTTTGAGTTCATTTAAAATCCATTCCGTAATTTCTGGGGTTGGGCCATCATCAAAAGTAAGGTAAAGCACTTTTTCTTTTGAGGATAAACGCCAAACCCAATTTCTAAAAATAAATTTTAAAAGGCTCGGGATTTTTATAAAATAGGATTTCATTGGTTGTAAATGATTTTAGCATTTCGACTGCGCCCTCCGAAAGTGGGTACAGTCGAAACCCAATTTATTTTTGCTCTTCGTCGATTAGAAAATCAAACAATTTTAAATAACCAACATATTCTTCTTTTAGAGTATTTGCATAAGCAGCATCATCAAAGCGAACTGCAGTTTTAATCAGTTGATCATACATCAGTAAACTACGTTCAATGTCGTTAAAAACAGCTTCAACAGTGGATTCATCAAACTGGCTGTAATACCTCAAGTTTTCCTGTAAAACTATTTTTAATTCCGCAGTTAATTTTCTTGCTTTTTCTTTTTTGTTCAAGCCGTAATATAAATCTACATAACCAATAAGCATGCTGTAATGTCCAAACTTGGCTACAGGCATTTTTTCTAAGGAAAGATCAACAATTTCTTCTGCTTTTTTTAATTTCTTTTCATCTATTAAAGCCCTTGCCAAACGTTCGAGGTTGTTACGGTAAGTCACAGAATTTTTTCGGGTTTCAGGATCTAAATAAATATTATCGTTGGTAATGTTGCGCCAATCCCATTTTTTCACATTTTTGTACATGACATCGGTATTTATGCGACCCATCTCAAAGAAATTTCCATCATCTGGTGTTAAAATTGGCACCAGTTTGTAGGTCATTCCATCCAATTGCAAATAATCTTTCAACCAAATGTATTCTTCATCGGCTTGTGCGCCTCCAGTAAAATAGATGGGCTGTTTCCAATTGTTGTTTGCCAAAATATCGATCATTAAAATTCTGGCTTTAGTAAGTGCGCCATTAAATTCAATGTCAATATAAGGCACAATTAGGGCAGAATCTTTTTGGGCTACGATGCCGTTTTTCAACACCATTTCTTTATCAACAGGAATTCTGATTTTATTGGTTGGCAATATTTTTTCCTGAATGCCGTCATCATCCAAATCGTAAAAAGTAATGTCTTGGTCACTTTCAATCCATTTCATAAAATATTTGATATCCACCACAGAATCTTTCAATTGCGGAATAATTTCAGGAAAATAATAAGCAACATCCAGCGTTCCCCATTTGTATTGGTCGTGGGTTAATTGCGACGGAATAGGCGCGGCATCATACGTTTTTCGCTTCATTTGATCAATATACCAATCGGTTTGAAAAAGGCTGGTATTGATCAATTTAATGTCGGTTCTGTAATTTTCAACTTCTTGCATATACCAAAGCGGGAAAGTATCGTTGTCGCCAATGGTAAACAAGATGGCATTTTCCGCACAAGAGTCTAAATAAGCGGTTGCATTTAAGCGAGAAGTGTATCTGTTAGACCTATCGTGGTCGTCCCAATTCTGAAACGCCATTAAAACGGGCACGGCCAACAGGGAAACCAAAGTAACCGCAATGGCGACCATATTTTTATCGGCGTATTGTTTTAATTTTTGATAAAGCGCCAATACGCCAAATCCCACCCAAATGGCAAAAATATAAAATGAGCCAACCACCGCATAATCGCGTTCCCTAGGTTCAAAAGGTTTTGGATTGGTGTAAAACACAATGGCCAAACCTGTGAAAAGGAAAAAGAGAAACAGCGTGTAAAAATCGTTTTTATTTTGTTTCACATGAAAAAATAGCCCAATTATTCCCAAAATAAAAGGAAGGAAATAATAGGTATTTCTGCCTTTGTTGCTAAGCACATCTGTTGGTAAATTTGATTGGATGCCCAACCTAAATTCATCAATAAATTTAATGCCGCTCAGCCAATTTCCATTTTGTAAATCGAGATTGCCTTGCTCATCGTTTTGCTTTCCTACAAAATTCCACATAAAATAGCGGCCATACATATACCCAAATTGAAAATCGACCATATATTTGATGTTTTCAATAAAAGTGGGCCTGCTTTTGCTGCTTTGGGGAATTCCTGCAATGGCTTTATAATTTTTAATAACGGAAGCGTCTGAACTTACCATTCTTGGAATGATTCCTTTATGCACGCCATTCCAGTTTGGCAACGCATCTTTGTAATTATTTACAATAATATATTTACCAGCTTTTTCATCCTTTTCATATTTAGGCTTGTCATCTCTTGTTGGATTGCTTTTGTCGGTTTCCCTATTGTAAACAATGGAATAATACGTGTCGTAAAACACGTTGGTATCTCCATATTGTTCGCGGTTGTAATAAGCCAACAATTCTCGCGCGCTAGACGGATTATTTTCGTTGATGGTGGTGTTGGTGTTTGCCCTGATTGGCAACATAAGCCAAGACGAAAAACCTATCATAATAAAAAGTACAGAAAGAATGACGGTATTTGCTTCTACCTGTTGTTTTTTGTGCGTGTATTGCAACGCAAAGTAAAATACGGCAATTAAAAATATTCCTGCAATAATACTTCCCGAATTAAATGGCATGCCTAAGGAGTTCACAAAAAACAATTCCAACGCGCTAAAATATTTTAAGGTGTATGGAAATAACAATTTAAAAACCAAAAACAACACAAATATGGCTACAATATTGGCTACAATAAATTGCTGAAAATTTAAATCTTTATATTTTTTGTAGATATAAAGAAACACAATGGAAGGTATTACCAGCAATGATAAAATATGTACGCCAAACGACAATCCAACCACAAAACTGTTCAACAGCAGCCATTTATCACCTCCTGGATTCTCCATTTCCTTTTCCCAATGCAGTCCCAGCCAAAACAAAAGTGCCATTAAAAATGAAGACATCGCATACACTTCGGCTTCCACGGCACTGAACCAAAAACTATCAGAAAACGTATAAGTTAAAGCGCCAACCAACCCGCTTCCTAAAATGGCGATGGAAGTGCTTTTGCTTATTTCTTCGGAATTATCCAACAATCTTTTTGCCAACATGGTAATGCTCCAAAATAAAAATAAAATGGTAAATGAGCTGGCCAAAGCCGACATAAAGTTGACCATTCTGGCAATTTCTGTAACTTCACCGGTAAACAAGGCGAAAAATGCACCCAACATTTGAAATAAAGGCGCTCCTGGCGGATGTCCAACCTGAAGTTTTACGGAAGTGGCGATATATTCGCCACAATCCCAGTAACTCACTGTAGGTTCAAGGGTTAACGTATATGTTATTAAGGCTATTGCAAAAGTAAACCATCCAAGAATGGTGTTCCATTTAGTAAAATTGAATGCGTTCATATTAAATTTTTAAACCGAAGCGAATTTAGTAAAATAAAAATTAATTATGGAAAGTTATGATGATATGCAATACTAAATAACTCTTAAAGCGTTTTTAAAGGAAATTTTATAAAAAAACACTTCAAATTATTTGCCGAATTAAAACTTTAGGCTAAATTTGCACCCGCAAAATGACCCATGGTGTAATGGTAGCACTCCGGTTTTTGGTATCGTCAGTCAAGGTTCGAGTCCTTGTGGGTCAACTAGCAAACTTAATAATCCCTTTAAACTTAACTGTTTAGAGGGATTTGTTTTTTATTGCACCCCTGCCAACTAACTGATAAGAATCATTTATCATTTTGATTAATATCATTTTTTTTAAAATTCGCTATTTTAAATTTAGCTTTTGAATTTCCTCACTTTTATTATTGTTTTTGTAAAGAAGTAAAGTGAAAATATTTTATGGCCAATAAATGAGACAACTTAAAATAACGAAACAACTTACCAATAGGGAAACCGCATCATTAGAAAAATACTTTCAAGAAATAGGAAAAGTTGATTTAATTACTGCCAATATGGAAGTTGAGCTGGCGCAACGCATTAGAGAAGGAGACCATTTAACACGTGAACGAGTTCGTCAAATTAAAGAAAAATCGTTAAGGCGATTGAAAAGTTTATCAAGAAGCAAAATCCTAAAAACATATTTAGGTTAATTGCTTCAAAATCTTCTGGATAAGAAATTGAGTCTCTTTCCATGTAGTTTTTAAATCTAAGCCATCTGCCTTGCCTAAATCGATCAGTTGCAATAAAATTGTCCATTATTCGAATTGTTTTGTCATTCCAACGCAGGAGGAATCACAAGATGATGGATGCGTTTTTTTATTAGTCCATTGTTCCCTAATTTAAATATCTTTGCAAGCATGAAAGGAGTTGTTACAAAATCTACAGGAAGCTGGTATCATGTTTATGCCGAAGATGGCGACAAGGTAGAATGCAGATTAAAAGGAAAGTTTCGTATGAAAGGCATCAAAAGCACCAATCCGGTTGCTGTTGGCGACCATGTGAATTTTGAATATGAAGAAGGGAAACTAACCGGAGTTATCAATAAAATTTTTGAACGGAAAAATTATATCATTCGTAAAGCTGTTAATCTTTCCAAACAAACACACATTATAGCTTCCAATATTGACACCGCTTTTATACTGGTGACTATCGACAGTCCGCCTACTTCACCCGGATTTATAGATCGTTTTTTAGCCACTGCGGAAGCATACAGCATTCATGCTGTCATTCTTTTCAACAAAATTGATATGTATTCATCCGAGCAGTTGGAAATTAAGGAGGAATTGGAAGCTATTTACACAGAAATTGGCTACCAATGTATTGATGTTTCTGCCACAAAACATATTAATATTGATAAGCTTAAAGAATTAATGCAAGGAAAAACCACTATGTTTTCTGGGCATTCCGGTGTTGGGAAATCAACCTTGGTAAATGCCATTGAGCCTTCCTTAAATTTAAAAACCGCGGAGGTTTCCAAGCAACACAAACAAGGGCAACATACCACCACTTTTGCTGAAATGTACGAATTGAGTTTTGGCGGATTTATTATTGATACGCCGGGAATTAAAGGTTTTGGCGTGGTGGATTTTGAACCTCAGGAAATTGCCGATTATTTTCCCGAATTTTTTAAGCTGAAAGCAAAATGTAAATTTCACAATTGTTTGCATATGAATGAGCCAAATTGCGCCATAAAAGAGGCCGTTGAAAATGAAGAAATTGCCTATTCACGGTATAACAGTTATGTACAAATGGCTGAAGGAAATGAAGAAAATTACAGAACAGATATTTATACATAAAAAAGTTAAAAATCTCCCTAACCCCCAAAGGGGGAATTAATAAATAAACCAACAATATTTTGATTTTTATGGTCAAATAAAAGCCAATAAACGAATACTCAAATACTCGATTCAACAATTAAACAAATAAACAATTTATGCGTGTAGTCATCCAAAGAGTTTCAAAAGCTTCAGTAACCATTAATGAAAATATAGTCAGTGAAATTAATGAAGGATTGCTGATTTTATTGGGTATTGAAGAAGCCGATGACATAACCGATATTGAATGGCTCACCAAAAAAATTGCCAATCTCCGTATTTTCAATGATGAAAATAGCGTAATGAATAAATCGTTGATTGATGTAAACGGAGATGCCATTGTGGTAAGTCAGTTTACCTTACACGCCAGCACCAAAAAGGGAAATAGACCTTCTTATATTTATGCAGCAAAACCTGAAATTGCGATTCCTTTATATGAAAAATTTATTGAAGCTATAGAACTTCAGCTACATAAAAAAGTGGGAACCGGACAGTTTGGCGCCGACATGAAAGTGGCACTTATCAATGATGGTCCGGTAACAATTATTATTGATTCAAAAAATAGAGATTAGATTTGTTTAATAGATAATTTTTGTTAGCTTTGTTTCAAATTGCCCCACATGAAAAAAATTATTACGCTTATTTTTCTTTTTTTTAATTTTTTAATTTACGCACAGGATTTTGATTTTAGCAGCCTGTCAATTCCTGAAAACCTAAAAGAAGATGCAAACTCTGTTGCAAGATTTGAAAATTTCGCTATTGAGATTAAATCTCAAAGAGAAATGATTATCAATTATCAAACTGCCATTACTATTTTTAATGACTTGGGAGATAAACATTCAAATCTCACAATTTATTATGATAAAAAAAGAACAATAAACGAGGTTAAGGCAACCGTATATGACAGTAAAGGAGTAATTGTAAAAAAAATAAAAAAGAGTGATTTCAAAGATTACAGTGCTTTTGACGGAATTTCATTATTTAATGATAACAGATTAATTCATTATGAACATACGCCGATTTCTTATCCATACACTATTTATTACGAATATGAAATTAATACCTCAAATACAGCTTTTATCCCTGATTGGATTCTAAATGACAGTTACTCCCAAAGTGTAAAATCAGCCAAATTTTCAATAAAATACCCTCCCAATATTTCGCTTTTTAAATCTGAAGAAAATTTTAAAGGTTTCGAAATCAATAAAACAGAAAAGTTGGGATTTTTATCCTATGAAATTAAAGACCTTCCAGCTTTAAAAAGGGAACCTTATACACCAGCGCTGTTTGATTTTCTCCCAACGGTAAAATTTGGAATCAGTAAATTTAACTTGGAAGGTGTTGATGGTGACGCACTCAATTGGAAAGAATTCGGAAAATGGTATTATGACAATCTAATTCAAAACACACTTGAATTGCCAGAAGTCACAAAGCTAAAAATAAAAAGCATGACAGCCAATACCTCAGATCCTTTCGAAAAAGCAAAAATAGTTTATGAGTACGTTCAAAGCAAAGTGCGCTACATAAGTGTTCAGGTTGGAATTGGTGGTTTTAAACCCATGTTTGCAAGTGACGTAGACAGGTTAGGTTATGGAGATTGTAAAGCGCTTACAAATTATACCGCAGCACTTTTGAAAGAAGTTGGAGTAGCTTCATATCATACTTTAATATTTGGCGGAGAAAAAAGAAGTTTAAATAAAAGTATTGCTTCACCTCAAGGAAATCATATGATTTTATATGTTCCAATCGCCAATCAGGAAATTTGGCTTGAATGCACCAGCCAAAAAGATCCATTTGCTGAAATAGGCAGTTTTACGGATGATAGGGATGCTTTGGTTTTATCTCCCGATGGTGGTGTAATAAGGCATACTAAGGTTTATAAAACTGAAGAAAATCTTCAAACTACAAAAGGAAGTTACACAATTGACAGCGAGGGAAATATAACCGCTGATGTTTATATTGAATCAACAGGAACGCAATATGATGATAATTTATTGGGCAATGAAGGGAAAAATCAAAAGGAACTTGACATCATATTTAAAAAATATTTATCCAACATTAACAATATTAAGTTTTCAAAAATAGAAGTTTTCAATAATAAAGAAGCGTTTAAGTTTGAAGAAAAATTAGCGTTTACGGCCACCAACTATGGCGTTATAAATGGTACCCAACTATTAATTCCCATGAATGCTTTCAATAATGGCAGTGAAGCGCCCGCAAGAATACGAGACCGAAAATTACCTTTTGAGATTTCAATGAATTTTCTGGATATTGATGAAGTTAAAATTGCACTTCCAACACAATTAAAGATTGAATATATACCTGAAAAAGTTGAATTAAACACAAAATTCGGAACGTATTCAATTGAAGTGATAAAAATTGATGACTATAATTATCTTTTTAAAAGAACATTAAAAATTATATCGGGTAACTATCAAAAGGAAGAATATGAGCCTTATAGAAACTTCAGAAAAGAAATTGCAAAACACGATAATTCAAAAATAATTTTAATTAAGTAAAATAATAACTATGAAAAAGATTTTAATTGCCATGGTTTTAACTTTAATGGCCAATGAAATAATTGCGCAAGATTACAAGTATGGAAAAGTATCAAAAGAGGAATTGGAAGAAAAATATTATCCATTAGATTCCTCCGCAAATGCCGCAGTTTTATATAAAAATAGAAAAACGCACTTTGAGTATACACAAGGGCAAGGTTTTAATGTGATAACTGAAATACATGAAAGAATAAAAATATACAATAAGGAAGGTTTTGAATGGGCAACAAAGAATATAGAGTATTATAATGCTCCAAATACCTCTGAGAAGATTATTAATTTAAAAGCTGCGACCTATTTTATTGAAAATGAAAAGGTTATTGAAACAACTTTAAGTAAAAAGGAAGTTTTTGATGAAGAAAGTAATAAATACTGGTCTCAGCAAAAGTTTACAATGCCCAATATAAAAGAAGGTTGTGTTTTAGAGTGGACATATAAAATAATTTCACCCATTAAAAGAATTGAAGACCTTCAGTTTCAATATGAAATTCCTGTAAAAAAAATTGATGCCAAAATAGAAATTCCAGAGTACTTTGTTTATAATAAAAGCTATAAAGGGTATTATCCTGTTTCAGCAAAAGAAGAAAAAAAGAATAGTTCAATAACTTTTACAAATAAAGAAAGATCAGAAAGTCAATCTTTAGGCTCAAAAGCACCTTATATAACAACGTATACGCAATCAAAAGTAGATTATATTACCAAAATTGATATTTATGAAGTAGTGAACATACCAGCGCTTATTGAGGAAGCTTATGTAAATAGTATTGATAATTATAAAACAACTATTCAATATGAATATTCAGAATTGCATTGGCCTCATGAACCAATTAAATATTATGCAAATACTTGGGAAGATGTAACCAAAACAATTTATAATGATTATGATTTTAAAACTGAATTGAATCAATCAAGCCACTATTCAGATGATTTAGCTGTAGTATTGGCTTCTTCAGCTACAGAATCCGAAAAAATTACAAGAATTTTTGAATTGGTAAAAAATAAAATCAAATGGAATAAATACAATGGGATAACAAAGTTTAATGGCACTAAAAAAGCTTATAAAGAAGGCGTTGGGAATGTGGTCGACATCAATTTAAATTTGGTTTCCATGCTTAATAAGGCAGGCTTAAAGGCGAGCCCAGTAATTTTGAGCACAAGATCTAATGGTATTCCAATTTTTCCTACAATAGATGGTTTTAATTATGTAATTGCTGCTGTTGAAATTGAAAATGATTTGATTTTATTGGATGCAACCGAAGAATACAGTGTGCCAAATGTATTGCCTTCAAGAGATTTGAACTGGCAAGGAAGAATAGTGAGAGAAAACGGAAGTTCTACTTGGGTAAATTTAATACCCACTAAATTATCCGAGACCAATTCTTCAATGAACATTGTTTTTAATGATTCAGGAACAATTGAAGGCGTTAAAAGAACGCAATACACAAATTTGAATGCGTTTAATTATAGAGACAATTATACTAAAATGAAGGATGATGATGTCATTTTAAAAGTCGAAGAAGAAAATGGGAAGATAGAAATTTCAGATTTTAGAATAACAAATAAAAGTGAAATTTATAAACCAATTATTGAAATGTTTAAATTTACTTCAGATGACGTATTGGACAAGGTAGGTGATA
The DNA here is from genome assembly GCA_010906935.1 of Gelidibacter sp. GTDB lineage: Bacteria > Bacteroidota > Bacteroidia > Flavobacteriales > Flavobacteriaceae > Lutibacter. The sequence goes on along the minus strand of JAAFHC010000046.1, from coordinate 14,097 downwards.
AAATTTATTTCAAGCCTTTATTCTTTGATGCTATGACAAAAAATCCATTTAAATTGGAAAAAAGAGATTATCCAATCGATTTTGGCACTCCATTTATAAAGGAAAATAAAGTTGGCATTAAAATTCCTATGGGATATGTTGTTGAATCAGTTCCTGAAAATCTTGCGATAGGACTTAGTGATAATTATGGCGTTTATAAATTCATCATAAAAATTGAAGCAGATATGATTAATATTTATTCAACATTGCAAATAAACACAGCTAATTTTCCTTCAGCGAATTATGATGAAATAAAGGATTTTTACAAGATGATTGTGAACAAAAATTTAGAACAAATTGTATTAAAAAAAGTGTAATATAATAGGGTTGTTAAAAAAAATACAAAATCAAACTTTATAATGAAAAACTCGCTATTTATTTACTATCATTGCACTTATTAATAATCATTATAAATAACAAGTCGCATGAAAAAATCAAGATTAATAGTATTTTCAATAGCATTTGCCCTATTTTCTTTTATAAGCCAGCCATTATTTGCGCAAGAAAATTTTAAAGTGGATGTTGACAATTCCAGTTTAAATTGGAAAGGATATAAACCAACAGGTTCGCATACAGGAATAATTACATTGACTTCAGGAAATATTGTTGTCAAAAGCAATAAATTAACGGGCGGCAGTTTTGTGGCCAATATGAGCACCATTAAAGACGCTGACGGAAGCGCTAAATTGGAAGGACATTTAAAATCGGAAGACTTTTTTGAAATTGCTGTTTTCCCAACTTCAAAATTTGAAATTACCGAAACCACAGTTAAAGCAGGAAAAATTCAGATTACCGGAAATATGACCATTAAAGGCATCACCAAACAAATTACTTTTCCTGCAACGCTGGCTGTTAACAAAGACAATGTTACTTTAACAAGCGAAACTTTCCAAATTAACAGGGCCGATTTTAACGTAAAATACAAATCGAAAACCTTCTTTAACGATTTAAAAGATAAGTTTGTTAATGATGAGTTTGACTTTCAGGTGAATATTATCGCAAAGAAATAATAATTTTTTAAATTATCTAAAAGTCCAAATTATAAAATTTGGACTTTTTTATGAAATGATATTTAATGTTGAATCTTCTTTTACAGTACTCATTACAAAATTACTTTGAACATTTGCTACAGATTCTAAAACGGATAATTTATTTTTTAAAAATAACTGATAAGACTTAATATTTGGTGTCACAACTTTTAATAAATAATCAAAATTACCAGCAATGTGGTAACATCCTAAAATTTCAGGCATTTTTTTAATGGCAAATTCAAATTGAGAAATTAAAGCATTTGAATGCACCTGTAACTTAACATGACAAAAAACTGTTAATTCCAGCCCGAGTTTTTCTTTATCTAATTCAACAATGTATCTTTTAATAACACCCATTTTTTCTAATCTTTTTATCCTTTCATAAACAGGTGTTTGAGTTAACCCAATTTTAAATGCAATTTCCTTTATATTAGCCTTCGAATTTTGTTGTAATAGGTTGAGAATCTGTTTGTCTAATGAATCCAATTCAATCATATTCCGTAATTTTTTCTAAAAATAGATTAAATTATTTAATTTATAAGTGAAATTATCTAATATATTAAAAAATAAAAGTAATATTCACTAAAATATAAATATAAAGCAGATTATTACGTTGCTATTTAGTAATTTTATGAAAATAAATTATTTTAATCATGAGCAACAAACCGGCAAACAGAATCCAAGATTTGCAATATTTTGGAGAATTTGGAGGCGTAAATCCTTCAATTTCAGATTCAGCAACCTATACATTTTTACACGCAAAAACAATGCTTGATACTTTTGAAGGTCATGCAGAAGGCTGTTATTTGTATTCTCGTCATTCAAGTCCAAGCAATTTATACTTAAGCAAAGCTTTGGCAGCTATGGAATTTACCGAAACTGCAAACGTGGCAGCATCAGGAATGGGCGCCATCACCTCAGTAATTTTACAAATATGCGGCGCAGGAGATCATATCGTGTCTGCAAGAACCATTTATGGCGGAACGTATGCTTTTCTAAAAAACTTTGCGCCAAAATTAAATATTGCCACTTCGTTTGTTGATATTACTTCTTTGGAAAAAGTGGAAGCCGCAATCACACCACATACAAAAATGATTTACTGTGAGGCGGAAAGCAATCCGCTTTTGGAAATTGCAAATCTGCCTGAATTATCTAGAATAGCTAAAAAACATAACATTAAATTGGTGGTAGACAATACTTTTACGCCAATGATATTTTCAGCCGAAAAATTGGGTGCAGATGTAACCATTCACAGTTTAACAAAATTTATAAATGGCACAAATGATACCGTTGGCGGTGTGGTTTGCGGGTCACAAGAATTTATTGACAGTTTGAGAAACGTGAACGATGGTGCAATGATGTTATTGGGACCGGTGATGGACAGTTTAAGAGCTGCCAGTATATTGAAAAACTTAAGAACGCTGCATATTAGAATGAAAAAGCACAGCGAAAACGCGCTGTATTTGGCGGAAAATTTTGAAAAAGAAGGTTTAAAAGTCGTGTATCCAGGCTTAAAAAGCCATAAAGATCACAAACTGTTTAAATCTATGTACAATAAAGAGTATGGTTTTGGAGGCATTATGACCATTGATGTTGGATCTCTTGAAAAAGCAAATGAGTTGATGGAATTGATGCAACACGAAAATTTGGGGTATTTGGCCGTAAGTTTAGGATTTTATAAAACGTTGTTCAGTGCGCCGGGAACAAGTACTTCATCGGAAATTCCGGTAGAAGAACAAGTGGAAATGGGTCTTTCCAACGGAATTATCAGAATGTCAGTTGGTTTGGATAACGATATTGAAAGAACTTTCAGAGCCATGAGTAAATGCATGAAACAAGTTGGTGTTTTGTAGTTCAAAACCAAAAATTAAAATTTGATTGATTTAATTGTTACAATTATAAAAATTGGTAAAAACCTCATTCAGAAAATGAATGGGGTTTTTCATTTGCAAAAAAAATTTAAATTACGTATCATTACATTTCTAAAAAATATTAAATGCAATACAACAACTTATCTGAAATAGAAATTCAAAACCAAAAAATTATTGACAATAAAGAACTAAATCTTTTTGAAGCTTTAATTCCTGTAATTATTTTGATGGCGATGCTGGCCTACAATATATTTTTTTCCGGAGGTGAATTGTTGGGAACTTATTCCAATCAGTTTATTTTATTGATGGGAGGAATTATTGCTTCAGTAGTTGGTTTTTTGAATAAGGTTTCCTTAAAAATAATGCTTGCTGAAATTTGGGAAAACCTAAAAAGTGTTTTTGTACCCATTATGATTTTATTTTTGGTGGGCGCTTTGGCAGGTACTTGGTTGGTTAGCGGAATTATACCGGCAATGGTATATTACGGACTTCAAGTTTTAAGTCCGGGGATTTTTTTACCGGCATCTGTTGTTATTGCAGCCATCATATCAATGGCAACAGGAAGTTCCTGGACAACTTCAGCAACCGTAGGAATTGCATTGGTAGGAATTGGTACTGCATTGGGAATTCCAACAGGAATGATTGCCGGCGCCGTAATCTCTGGCGCTTATTTTGGCGATAAAATGTCGCCTTTAAGCGATACCACAAACTTGGCTCCAGCAATGGCGGGAACAGATTTATTTACCCATATTAGGTATATGACCATCACAACCGTACCATCTATGATTGTAACATTGGTAGTGTTTAGTATTATAAGTTTAAATATTGATACCACAGGAACGGCAGATATTAGCGGATTGTTGCAAACCATAAAAAATACATTCCAAATTACGCCCTACTTGTTTATAGTTCCGGGAGTTGTTATTGCGCTTATTTTATTGAAAACAAAACCTTTAATTGCATTGGGCGTAGGCGTTCTTTTAGCTGCAGTATTTGCCTTTATTTTTCAAGCGGAAGTGTTGAACAGTTTGGCAACTTCAAATTTTAGAGCCATTGTAAATGCCATGTTTGTTGATACTGAAATTGTAACCGATAACATTAAATTAAATGAACTATTTAGTGCCGGTGGAATGAAAGGAATGCTTTGGACAATCTTTTTAATTTGTTGTGCCATGGTTTTTGGCGGAACGATGGATGCCATAGGCGCTTTGGCAAAAATCACCAAAGAATTATTAAAATTGGCAACTTCAATTTTCGGATTATTTGCGAGTACTGTTGTAAGCTGTATTGGATTAAACGCCATTGCGTCCGACCAATATTTAGCCATTGTGATTCCTGGTAAAATGTTTAAAAAAGCCTTTGAAGACAAGGGATTGGCACCCGAAAATTTAAGCAGAACCTTAGAAGATTCCGGAACCGTAACTTCTGCGCTAATTCCTTGGAATACTTGCGGTGCTTACCAAAGCGGCGTACTTGGCGTTCCCGTGGCGGATTATGCTATTTATGCCATTTTTAACTGGGTTAGCCCAATAATGACCTTAATTTTTGCTGGTTTCAGAATAAAAATTAAACAATTGGCGACAAAAAAGTTAAAAGTTAAAGGTTTAAGGTTAAAGGTTAAAAGTTAAAAGTTAAAAGTTAGTTAAAAGTTAAAAGTTAAAAGTTAAAAGTTAAAAGTTAAAAGTTAAAAGTTAAAAGTTAAAAGTTAAAAGTTAAAAGTTAAAAGTTAAAAGTTCAATAAATTGGCTACTAAAGTTAATAAATATTTACTTATTGTGCCAAAGAAAAAACTCTTTCTTTAGAAAAGGCTGGGGATAAGTTGAAGGTTAAAAGTTTGAAGTTCATCTCAACGAATAACATATAACGTTTAACATTTAACAAAAAAGTACAAATTGAAACTCACAGTGCACAACAAGTCCTTTCCTTAGGAAAGGATTTAGGATAGGAGTTAAATAAACCAATTCCATACCAAGCCAAAGCGAACTGTTAAATCCCGGTACGGATATGTTGGCGCAGAATAGTAAGTTCTTCCTGTAAAACTGGCGCCAAAGTTCTCCACTTTTAAATAAAGCCTTGTTCTCTGTATTTGGGCATTGGCGAAAAAATCGAGCATAGGGAAATTTCCAATTTGATGCGTATTTTGCAACACAAACTCGCTTAAAAGCGGATTGTAAGCATTGGCGTTAAATTCGGTAAAATACTTGACGGTTACCCCAGTTTGCAAATACAACGGTTTTCCTTTAAATAAATAATTGGAATAATACAAGGTGTTTCTGGTGACAATTTCAGGAACTCTAAAAAACGATTCTCCGCTGGATACATTTTGGTACATAACGGTGTTATCCAAAGTGAATTTCCTGAACGTGATGGAATTGCTTAAAGTAACCTTTAAATAGTTTAAGGTTTCTGTGGCTTGAGCGGCCTGCGAATTTTCATCGAAATAAGTATAATTGTCGATGAGGTTATAACTGGCGTTAATGCTAGCCCAATTTTTAAAGCTAAATGCTGCGCCAATATTTTTTATTTGCTCGTTTTTGAAATTGTTTTGCCAGTTGTAGTCTTTATAATCACTTTGGTACAACAATTTGTTAAAATCTGCTGTTTTTGAAGTGATTTCTACAAAACCTTTGAAATTATAAACGCTGTCTTTTTTGAACATCACAGAGCCTTTAATGGAGTTTCCAGTTATATCACCCGAAATAATGGTACTCGCATCGGCATTCAAATATAATTTTCCGAAATTGGTTTTCCAATCTGCACCAACGGCAATAACGTTTCCTTTTAATTTTTCTGGAATGGTTTGGGTATCCAAATATAAAATGCTGTTATAGTGATAATTATAATTAAAGTAATTTGCTTTTGCCCTTAAAGTCCCAAGATAAGGCGCATCAAATTGCAGGTAAGCTTCATTGTTCATTTTCTGATAAGAAGTATGGTCTACAATATTTTTTTCATAAGCTTCGCCAAAAATCGGATTCACAGCGGTTTGTTTAAATCGGTAATGTTGGGTTTCATACATAAAAGTATGACCGAGTTTCATGCTGTAATTTGATTTTTTGTCTGTAGCAATAAATTGACTTGAATCAACTTTAATCCCAGCAGCAACAATTAGCAAAGAGTCAATTTTCTTGATTTTAATGTCACGAATTGAATCAAGTTTTAGCGTGTCTTTTTCTTTTATAGCAATTTCTTTGGGCAAAGAATCAATTTTAACAATTTGATTTTCTCTAATGATATCAGTTTTAACAAGGGCCTCTTTAGCTGATTGAGATAATTTTTTGGTTGCATCTGGCCTTTTTGAATCCGTGATAATTTTGGATTTCAAAACATAAGAAATAGTGTCTTTCTTCAGGGTTTCAATTTGCTTGATGATGGTATTATACGCTTTAAACTTATCTGATATTTCGTTATTATGCTTTTCAGTTTTGTTTTCTTGGGAAAATAACGTGATGTTTTGATCCAAAAAATAACGTTTTCCTTCAAACATATTATCAGCGTCCACATAATTCACTTCTAAACGGCCTCTGTCGGTATAATTTGGGTCATTATTTTCAAAATAGGCTATGGAAGCCTCTGTTAATCCGCCATTTTCATTGTTCGATAAATCAAACGACATATAATGGGCCTTTAAAGAATAGAAATTATTTTTTGAATGATAATTAACCGAAGTTCTGAAATTCCCGTGGCTTGCCAAAGAATTCCTGTATTTTCCCAAAGAACGCAATCCTTTATAGGCAATAAAAATATTTAATTGGCGGGAAGTATTCATCGTTAAAAATCCGTCTAAAACCTGTCCTTGCTCCATTCCGGTTCTGTACATAAATTCGGAAGTTGGCGTTGGAACATCGTAATAATAAACATCTTCAATTTTGTAATAATTGTAGTGTTTTGCATTTGCGCCAATGGTTGGAAATAGCGAATTATTGTTAAAATTATAGCCCAGCCTATTATATGTTTGGCCCTGATTGGCAAAAGGCAATAGTTCAAAATTATCTTTTCTGATGTAGTTGAATTTATAATCTTTCGCAATGGTTAAGGTAGTGTCAACAACAGTTGTGTCGTTATTTATGGAAATTATTTTGTAATCGGTATATTTGGTTTTTCCACTGAGTTTAATTTGCACTTCATTTTTAAAGGTGGTGCTGTCACCCTTAAACACGCCGCCGCCTTCTTGTTGTCTCATAATTTGTGCGTTGACAGTCATTAAATAAAACCCAAAAAATAATACTGTGAATAGTTTTTTCATATAGTACATAAAGCAACAAAGGTAAATTATTTGAATGAAATGAACCTTACTAAATTTTTGCGGTAATCTTAAATAGTCAGCTCAACTATTAACAATAGTAATACTTGAATTTAGGTTGTTGGGCGCAAGCCAAAAGAATGTTAAAAAGATATTGGAATTAATTGTTAAAAATCAAAAATCTTTTTCTAATTTAGACACATTATGTCAACAGATGTTATGTCAACAGAAACGATAGGCGAAAAGTTAAGACACATTCGAGAAGAAAAGGAACTTCCATTGCGGAAAGTTGCTGCTTTGCTGGACATTGACGTTGCTATTTTGAGCAAAATGGAGCGTGGAGAAAGGAAAATCACAAAAGTAGTAGTTCTGAAACTTGCCAATATATACGATTACAATGCAGACGAACTTTTGGTTTCGTTCCTAAGCGACAAGATTTTGTATGAAATTCAAGATGAAGATTTAGGAATAGAAGCATTGAAAGTAGCAGAGGAGAGAGCTAAATATATTAAAGCGAACAAGAAGGAATGAATGTCCCTGATTTAGAAAAAATGTGGTCTGCGTTTGTGGATATTCCGATCAATTTGGATGATGAAATTGAGGTAGATTTCTATTGCTGGGAAAAAGGAACTTATCGTTTTGTCCCTATAAAAATCGGAATGGCATTGGTTTGATGAAAAATTAACAAATGGATTGGCAATAGATTTTAATTTGATATAATAAACACTATGGCATTACCCATCAACATAGATGAATTACTGCACGGCAATACGGTTGAATGGGATCGAATTGAGTTAAAAAAAGGATGGAATCCTGAGGATGTTATTCACTCTTTATGTGCCTATGCCAATGATATTAACAATTGGGATGGAGGTTATGTCATTATTGGTGTAGAAGAAGAAAATGGGAAAGCAAAGTTACCGCCTATTGGTTTGCAAGTTCAAGAATTGGATGCCATTCAGAAAAAACTGATTGAACTGGCTTATAAGTTAAGTCCTGTTTATGTTCCTGTTTTTCAACCTTATTTAATGAACGAGAGGTATATTCTAGTTGTTTTTGCTCCCGCTGGAGATAACAGACCCTACAAAGCTCCTATTAGTTTAAGTGAAAAAAGAACTGAAAGAGCAATGTATATTAAACGCGGCTCGAAAACGGTAAAAGTAAAAGATGGTTCTGATGATGAAAGAAGACTCATTGAACTCACGGCACGTATCCCATTTGACGACCGAATAAACCAGACTGCTACCTTAGATAATTTGAATTTGCGTTTGATTCAAAACTATTTAAAAGAAGTGATGAGCTCTTTGTATGAAGAAAGCACAAAAATTCCATTCGCTGAATTGTGTAGACATCTAATGATAGCCAAAGGTTCTGACGAATTATTACGACCTACAAATGCGGGTTTGCTTTTGTTTAATGAGCATCCCGAGAAATACTTTTCTGGAGCAACTGTTGATTTACTGATTCATAAAAATGAAGTTGGGAAAGATTATATCGAAAAAATATTTACTGGTTCTATCATTCAGCAGATTAGGGATGTTTTACAATATTTTAAATCAACTATTGTAGAAGAATTAGTGGTTAAATCAGCTAAGCAAGCTGAATCCATTCGCTTCTTCAACTATCCTTTTCAAGCCATAGAAGAAGCGGTTGTCAATGCCGTTTATCATAAAAGCTATGAGCGTGAAAACCCTGTTGAGATTCAAATACATAAAGATAAAATTGAAATATTGAGTTTCCCTGGCCCTATGCCACCTATTAACCAAGCTATGCTGAAAAAACAAAGAGTAGTAGCACGAGATTATAGAAACCGTAAAATAGGTGGATTTTTAAAAGAACTGAAACTCACGGAAGGCAGAGGAACAGGATTGCCTATTATTCACAAAAGCTTAGAGGAAAACGGTTCGCCCCCACCTATATTTGAGACAGATGAAAATAATGCTTACTTCTTGTGTGTGCTTCCTGTTCACCCACTTACCAATTCCATCTTAGGCTCTCAAGATGACCTAAGAAGAGACGAAGATATTTCGCTTAAAATCAAGGCATTGAAAGACATAAACCCCTATCTTAGTCTCTCAGTCTCTGAATTAGGAGACAAAGATAGAGAAGCCATAAGAGATAGGATTAAGGATACAATTAAAAAGGTTTTAAACTATTGTACAGAGCCAAAATCAAATGATGAAATATTTGAGAAAATCGAGCTTTACAAAAACACCAAGAATCATAATCATCATATAAAACCACTCTTAGAAATTGGTTGGTTGAAACAAACGATTCCCAATAAGCCCAGAAGCAAAAATCAAAAATATTACACCACCGATTTAGGTGAAAAATTACTCGCCATAATTTCAACAGACAGTAATTCAGGAATTAAAAGAATTCCGGTAGCGTCTTCAAATATTGCCTCAGTTGGATATGATGCGGTAAAGATGATATTAGAAATAGAATTTCACCACGGAGCTGTTTATCAGTATGTTGATGTGCCGCAAAAGGTGTATGAGGAGTTGATGAACTCAGCTGCTAAAGGAAGTTACTTTATGAATGAAATAAAGAAAAAATATAATTATACCAAAACCAAATAATAAGATGAACAGACAATCAGTAGAATCCTCGAATTTAGCATCCATTGGATATGATGCAGAAAATGAAATTCTTGAAGTAGAATTTAACCACGGTGGAATTTATCAATATTTTGATGTTCCCGAAAATGTTTATGAGGAATTGATGAATGCCGAATCACACGGAAAATATTTTTCAGCCAATATTAGGAATGATTATGAGTATCAAAAAATATAGTAATGGAAAAATATAGAAATTCAGGAGGAGATTCAGGTGCATCAGCCTTTGAAATAGGTTCTGATTTTATTATTGAGATTTTTAAAGGAAATCCTAAACCGTACAGATACAGCTATGGAGGAAGAGCAGGACAAAATCACGTAGAAAACATGAAAAGACTGGCAAGAAGTGAAAGTGGACTTAATGGGTACATAAATCAATTTGTTAAGTTCAAATATGATTAGTTTATGAAGATAAGTAAAATAAAAGTCTCTAATTGGAGGTCAATAGTCTCTGAAGATATAAGTTTTCAAGATTTAATGATTTTTATTGGACAAAATAATCATGGTAAGTCAAATGTTTTAAGTTCTATATTGTTCTTTTTTGGTGAAATAAATCATCAGTATCTTGATTTTAATGGTGATGCTGAGGAATTGTGGGTCGAAATTGAATTTTCTGAAATTTCAGAATATGAAAATACGACTTTCAAAAAATATGTTTCATCAAGCAATAAAATCAAAGTTAGAAAGACAGCTCTAAAAAATGGCAGCTTTTCATATAATGGTTACGTTGAAGAAGCTACTGAAGATTGGTTAAAAGAATCTAAGATTTCTGACTTCAAAAAAAGAGAAGTTGCAGAAACTCTTCCATTAGCCGATTTTTTGCCTATAAAAGGTGCAATCACAATTGAACAATTTAAAACAGCACAGAATGAATATATAATTGCAAATATTGATGATATAAGTTTTAACTATGTTCTTGAAGAATCCAATTTCTTGGGATTAAAAAATGTTGCAAAAGGAAGTTTTGGTGATTTGTTTTTCATTCCCTCTGTAAAAAATGCTTCCGATGAATTAAACCCTAGAGGAAATACTCTATTTAGCCAGCTTTATTCTAGAGTAATCAATAAAATTTCTGAACATAATCCACAATTTAAAGAAGCTAAAGAGAAAATTATTCAATTGACCAAAATTCTTAACAAGACAAATGATGATGGTGAAATCAACGAAGATAGACCAAAAGATTTGGCATCTTTAGAAAATTTATTAGATGAGGAATTAATAAGTTGGAATACCAAAATAGATATTCAAATTTCAACACCAAATGTTGATGATATATTCAGAGTTGGTGCAAATGTTTCAATTGATGATGGAATTAAAACTGATATTTCAAGAAAAGGTCACGGTTTGCAAAGAGCTTTAATTTTTGCTTTAATTAAAGCATGGTCTAAGGTCATGAAACAAGATAGGGAAGCCTTATTAAATGATAAAGATTCGGAAGGTTCTACTCGAAAAGCATCAAAATCAACATATTTCATTTTTGAAGAACCAGAACTATTTTTGCATCCACAAGCACAAAGAGAATTATTTTCATCACTAGTAAACTTGTCAAAAGATGAAAGTCAGGTTATTTTATGTACACATTCAAGTTCTTTTTTAGATTTAAAACATCATAAGTCTATTTGTATTGTTAAGAAAGAAAACATTGAAAATGGAACAAAAGTTTTGCAATATGTAAATGATATTTTTGAAAATTCGGAAGAAATAAAAAGTTTTAATTTAAGTTATTGGATTAATCCAGAAAGAAGTGAATTATTTTTTGCTAAAAAAGTCATACTTGTTGAAGGTCAAACTGATAAAACAATATTGCCTTTTATAGCAAAAAGATTAAATGTTTTTAAATACGATTATACAATTATTGATTGTGGAGGAAAGGATAGTATTCATTTGTATATAAACCTTTTAAATAAGTTTAAAATTAAATATTTAGTTGTTTATGATAAAGATAATCATATTGAAAAATCAACTCAAAAGATAGCCGATTCTAATGCTAAAAATATAATAATTGAAAACGCTATTGATATTAATTTTGGCAAATCGATTGTACTTGAAAATGACATAGAAGAAGAAATAGGATTGAGAAATTCGGGTGGTAGAAACAAGGCGCATAAAGCCCTATCCTATGTCGTAAGCAATGAATTTGTTTTGTCAGAAAGTCTTGAAAATAAAATAAAAATTATATTTGGATAATGTCAACAATAAAAATAAACCAACAACTCAAGAGAATTGAAATCAAAGAATTCGAAATCGAAAATCGAATCGTTTTTAATTATTTCGATAATCTTCCAGCAAGTGAAAGAGATGAAAAATTGCTTCGCGCCATTTACATTGGTGTTTTGGCGTTGATGGAAGACCGTATATCATCGTTTCTTTCAAAAACATCCAATGAATTAGGAACAGAATTAGAAAGTTTGAAAATGATTTTTGAAATGAAGAAAGAGCTTTTTTATAAGTCAACCATTAAAGGAATATTGGCAGAAGATGAAATAGCAGCATTCTTAAATCAATATTTTTTGGATAAAAAATTAAAAGACAGGGCGTTTTTAACTGGAAACACGGCAGGGAATATTCCCAGAAATAAAACGGGTGATATAATTTGTGAAGTAAATGGAACCCCTGAGTTAAAAATTGCCATTGAATGTAAATTTGATAAAAGCGTTCGTTTAGGAGATATTGAAAGCAAGGATATTTTTACAAGAAAGTCTGATACTGCTTGGAGCCAGTTGATAGAAACTCAAGCCAACAGAGACGGCAAAGTTAGTTTGATTGTTTTTGATATTTCTTTAGTTGAAAATTCCATTTTAAAGAATTTTGAAAACGTGGGCTACATTCCGGGAGTTGGTTTTATTGCCATCATCAATTCTCAAAAAGGAGATTACAGCAATTTGGCCATTGCCTATATGTTAGCTAGGGATATTGCTTTAAACGCTAAAGAAATTGAATTGGATAAAGACGTTTTAGCTATGATGGTAAACCGAATTATTAAAGACATCAATGAAGTCTTAACAATAAAATCGTTGGTTTTAAATAACATTGACAACAATAAAGCAATATTAAAACAACTTGAAAAATCGGTTCTTTTAATGGAATTTAACCAAGAATATTTGAAACGCTTTTTAAGTCAAGGCACATTAACTAAAAAAGACTTACTAGACTTCTATTCGGGAGAAGATGTAAAAGACAAATACCGTTTAATTGAAAAAGAAATAAATGACTTATAGAACTGGTTTAAACTTTTTTCGCTTCAATCAAAAAAAGTTTAAACCAGTTCATAGCCAAAGTAAAAGAGAATGACCGACAACGTAATATTATTTGCAATAATGGAAGACAAATATTCTTAGAATTTGCTTATGGCACTTAAAAAATGGTTTTTAAAAAACAAGGTTGAAGCAGGAACAGATGAAGCGGGAAGAGGCTGTTTGGCTGGACCCGTTGTGGCTTCCGCAGTTATTTTGCCGACCGATTTTTACCATCCTTTGCTAAATGACTCGAAACAATTGACTGAAAAACAGCGGGAAATTTTGCGGCCTTTTATTGAAAAAAATGCCTTGGCTTTTGGCGTTTCTTATGTTTTTGAAACAGAAATTGATGAAATCAATATTTTGCAGGCATCTATTTTGGCGATGCATTTGGCCATTGAAAAGCTGGCCATTGATCCTAAACATATTATAGTTGACGGAAATAAATTTAAGCCGTATAAAAATATTCCGCATACCACCATCGTAAAAGGCGATGCCAAGTTTATGAGCATTGCGGCGGCATCGGTGTTGGCAAAAACATACCGTGACGATTATATGCAAAATCTTGATCTTGAGTTTCCTAACTACCATTGGAAACAAAATAAAGGCTACCCAACGCTTTTTCACAGGAATGCCATTCGGGAATTTGGAATTACCGTTTACCACAGAAAATCGTTCAGATTGCTGCCCGAACAACTAAAATTAGGACTTTAATATTTTAAAATTGACTGCCAAAACCATTTTTTTAATGCCATCACCGCCAAACAGACCCCATTTTCCGCCTCGCTCTCTCAGCCGTAACGGAAATGGTGCTTTCGCTGCATTTATTTGCTGAAGTAAAACTCACTTAAAACGATGTTGGGAAAACACAATTACTTTGCCAAACGGAGCGATGTGTACTTTTCGTTTTTTAAGAGAAATCTTTTATTATAAAAGAAGTTTTGTTACTAATCAGTATGATAATAATCTGTAATACAAAGCTTTAAATTTAACCGCAATGTACGCTAAGGAAATCGCAATGGACGCAATGTGTTGTAAATCAACTATAATTAATATTGC
>JAAFHC010000045.1 GCA_010906935.1 Gelidibacter sp. | reverse complement strand
TACTGTTGTGAAAATTAGTGGTAAACTCATCCACCAAACAGAAAATTTCAGTAACTTTATCAAAATTAATCATAAGAGAATAGTTGTTTAAATAATTGAAAATCAGAAACTTAAATATACAACTATTCTCTTTTTTATGCAAATTTTTTACTCAAATTATTAATCGAACTCAGGTTAATAATTAAATTTTATTATCAGTTAAGATTTTCCTCTTTTCTAAATGCCCTTGCAGATATATTTTATGGAATAAAATGAAGCGGATTGCGAACACCTTATTACCTGCTAAACATGCTGTTTTGTTGAGGTTATTCTAATGGAAACGGATTAAAAAAAGCGCAATGGCAAAAAATAAGTGCTTTTTTTAAAGCTCTTATTGCGGGGAATTGGAAGTTGTATTTTATTGGTTATCGATTTTCTCTACTCCTATTAAGAATGAAAACAAATTAACTTTCAATGTTCTAAGCGGGCAAATTTTTTTTAAATTAGATGTCGTTAAGAAAACGCCCCGTAAAAAATTGCTGCATTTCAAAAAACATTCTTATTGTGCCAAGAGCCAATTTGAAATGTGCTGTATTTGTAGTGAAATAAGTTGAGCGAATACATTAGATTATGTTTAAACCGCTTTATAAATTTAATTTTAACTATTAAATTAGAACCTCTATAAATTAACTAGACAATGTTAAAAAAGATAGCGGAATTGAGTGAAATGACACATTTTGAATAATAAACTTTATATATACAAATGATGATCTACTATAAAAAACTGAAATTAGAATCTATCGATAATATTTATAATCGATATAATTCAAAAGAATTTAAATCACCTTATCGTTCTACAATTCCATTGATTGCTTTATTTAAAAGTAATCAAATTCTTAACTGGGGATTGGTTAATCCACTTAATGAAATGGATCTTAAGTTTGTATTTGAATTTGAAACTCCTGTAAACAAAGGAAAAGGATTGCCTTCATGTACAGATTTAATGATTGAATATCCTAATAGTTGCATTGTGATTGAAGCTAAAAGAACAGAGCCTCCATATAAAAAAGTTAAAAAATGGTTAAGTAATAGTATTAACAAAAAACTTGTATTAGAAGGATGGTTGGAACTTATAAATAATTATACAGGCTTAAAAATAGATTTAGCTGAAATAATTGACTTACCATATCAATTAATTCATAGAGTTGCATCTGCTTGTTCATTGAAGAAACAACAAACTGAAATAATATACATTGGATTTGACTTAAACGAAAGAAAAACTAATTATTATTTGGATTGTTTGGAAAGATTCTCAACGATTCTAGAAAATAGACTTAATTTATATCTCTATTGCTATGACATCGATAAATCTGAAGAACTAATAGAACTTGAAAAAAGATGGGATTCAGGAGAAAGAGATTTGTCCCAAGCTGTAATTAGTGGTTTACTGAATGATAATTTGATGGGATTAACTGAAACGATGAAAAGAAAAATAAACAAAACCACTTAGCAGTGAATAACCGTTAGTGTCATTATAAAAACGACAAAATAAGCGTTCCATAAATAAAAATGAAAGGAACTTTTTCAACTCTCAACCCAAAAGCAAAAATCTTTGAAGAATTAAAGATTCAGCAGCCTAACTGGTGGATACTTTTTCGTGATGATAAAGAACTATATATTGACATTCGCAAGGATAATTATATCAATGTTTATCACTTCGGTGGTTCTATTGCTAAAATTAAGTATAGAGGTGGCTTCGTTGCTGAAACTCATCAGAAATATTTAGGAGATGATATACCTCGTGGAAAAACACTAAAAGGCAAAGACAAATTTGAATACGACTCGATTGATTTATTAAGGCTTGATGGTAGATTAATTGCTGATATTAAAAATCGTATTAAAAGTGAATATTTACGAAACGTTGGTAATGAAAAACCCGCTGAAAAATGGATTCAGGGAAAGATGATAAATGAAAACTTAAATTATATTGATTCAGAATTTCAATACAATCGAGATATTGAAATTAACAATCTTAGAATAGATTTAATTGAATTATCGAATGGTGTTTTATCATTTATTGAGTTAAAAGGAGTTTTTGATAGCCGCTTAAGAAATGATAAGAAACGGAATACTAAGACACCAGAAATTATCGAGCAAATGGCTAAATACCAATTGTTTATTAATAAGTATGCAACTGACATTAAGGAATATTACAAAAACCTTACTGAGATTAAACAAAACTTGAGATTGACCGAATCTCTAAACACTGAGTTTATTCTCAATAAAACTCCAAAATTAATAATTGCTGATACTTATGAAAAAATGACAAAACAACGTGAAGAAAGAATTAGCGACATTAGGAAGTTGTTAGATCACAACAAAATAGTTTATGAGATGATAAAATGGAAATAATAATTCATAGAGGCATTGATCAAATTGGAGGTTGCATAACAGAGATTTCTACTGACAAGGCTCGAATCTTAATAGATTTGGGACAGAACTTGCCTGATGGTGATGGTATTGTACAAGACAACTTTGCTAATCTTGATTCCATTGAAAAGCTCACTAATGGAATTGACGCAATCTTTTATACGCATTATCACGGTGATCACATTGGTTTGTTCCCCTTAATAAAAGATACTATAAGCCAGTACATAGGAAGCGTTGCTAAAAGAGTTTTATTATGTAAACACGAACGGCTTAGCTATATTCCTGGGCGAAAGGAAATTTCCTTAAATGAGATTTCCAAAATAGAACGAATGCTCTCTTTTGTTCCTAATCAGGTTATTGAGATAGGAGATATAAAGATAACGCCATATTTTGTTAGTCATTCCGCGTATGATGCTTATATGTTTTTAATTGAGGCTAACGGCAAACGAATTTTGCATACGGGTGATTTCCGTGGTCACGGCTACCTGAGTAAAGGTTTATTGCCAACAATTGAAAAACATATTCTAAAGCGAGGAAAAATTGATTTTTTGATTACAGAAGGCACCATGCTATCACGCTTAGATGAAAGGGTACGGCACGAAAATGAGCTGAAAAGAGAGGTGGTCGAACTTATGAAGCAATACAAAAATGTATTTGTAATGTGTTCCTCTACTGATATGGAACGATTGGCAACATTTCATGCAGCAAACAAAGAAGTAGCTGGCAGACCTTTTGTGTGTGATGATTTTCAAAAGAATGTATTGGAGATATTTTCAGATACGGCTGGTAAAATGAGTCGGCTATTTGATTTCGGAGAGCCTTATTCGTTTCGGAAAGAGAATTTTAAGCTTGTGAATTGGATGCAAGATAAGGGCTTTTGTATGTTGGTTCGTGCAACGAATAAATTCGACGATTATTTGACGTTTCTCGAAACACAAATTGATAAAAGTGAAACTGTGCTAATTTATTCAATGTGGAAAGAGTATATCAACCCGACAAGCAAACACGCTAAAAAAGTTTACCTAGATTTTGTCGCCAAATTCCCAGTTGTAAAAAAAATACATACAAGCGGTCATGCTTCAGCTGAGTGCCTTGCCGAGGTTTGTAATCTTGTGAATCCAACATCAGGGATTATTCCAATTCACAGTGAACATTCTGCTGATTACCAAAAACTCCCAATAAATGAAGACCTGAAATTGAAAATCATTACAACATCAAAAATATTAAATGGGGTGATTGTTGAAATACCAATAAAGTAAGACAATGATTAAAAATAAAAACAATGAACCGCCAACATTACATATAAGTTATGCTTATATTTAAAGACAAATATTCAACAAGCGATTTGCTACAACTGAAAATCTCCGATTTTTACGTCGTTCAAATCATAACCCTAAGAAATTGCCAATAATGAAAATAATCCCACCCTACCAAATAACAAGTGAAATTCTAAATTTAATTAATGAAGCCGAGAAGTATTTAATTATTGTTTCTCCATATGTAAATTTTAAAAATTGGGATAGAATTAAACTTGACATTGAAAATGCATTAAAGAGAAATGTTCAGATAAATTTTTACACAAGATTCGACAAAGAGAACTTCAAAAGTTGGGAAGAAATAGAATCATTAGGAATTAAACCGAAACTTATTAAAAATTTACACGCAAAATTGTATTTTAATGAAAAATCCGGCATTGTAACATCAATGAATTTATTAACGAGTTCTAATTTAAATGCAATTGAGTTTGGATCAATTTATAACACAGAAAATGAGTTGACTGAATTAAGAAGTTTTATTAAAAAATATTTAGAGCCAAATTTAGAAAAAGAAAAACCAAATGATGAAGAGCTTTATTTAGCAAAAGAAAAATTCACAATCGTATTATCTAATTATTTAACTCACCATTTTGAAAGACACGTCAATTGCAAATGGCAAGATGGCTTTTTGTGTATTAATGCAAATAACCAGTATTATTTAGGAATAGAAAAGCTGAAAAATCGCATTTCACTGTCAGGAATTGTTTCGAGTGATGAAAGCCAACAATTTGAAGAATATTTCTCTGAAAGAAAAAAGATTTTCGAGACTTATGAATTATTCGTAAACGGAGAAAAAGGAATGATGTGTAGCGCAGTAGTATCATCTAATAAATCATTTTCACATAATAACTTTAACTTTTTAAATGTAATGGAGAAAAAAGAGATATTAGGACTAACATATACTTTCATTAATGAATTAACAAAATTCAAAGACGAAATTTATAGACGTAAAAAAGCCAGTTGCTAAAAATGGGTTTGCTTAATTCAGTATAATAGAATGTTTCTAAAACATAAAAAACTTAAATTTAAACATCGAAAAATTATGGGCACAAAGCCTTAACTTTCAATACCCTATAACCCATTATACATATTTTTATTCTATTAATTGCTATAATATAATTTTCTAGGATGCTCCCACACAAACCTCAATCAGAAATTAAAAAACATTATTCTGTATATGAAATTATTAATTTATCATCATCGGATATTATTTGGAATATTAAAAATTTTCTTGATGCCGAATTAGATATTAATGAGTTTTCTAATGGTCAAATTTTAGCATGGGAAAAATCAATTAAATTGCTAAAATCAATTTTTATTAAAGAGAATGGTAATTGGCAAATTATATTTGAATTTCCAATACCACTATCCAGTGGCAAAAGACCCGATATATTATTAATAAACGGAGTCACTATTTTTTTAATTGAGGTCAAAAATAAATCTAATTATACTTTAGGTGATATAGATCAACTAAAAGGGTATCAATCTGATTTAAAATTTTATCATACAACAGCTCACCTTTTTGAGATCGTACCAATTTTGTTATTACTTGAGGAGAAAAACATCTTTGAAGAAATAAATGAAATACATATTGTTGGATTTAACAAGCTAAAAGAGCTATTGTTAAAATCTTACCAAAAGTTTCAAATGATTAACAGTAAAAGTTTATATGACGGCCAATTTAAACCTATACCAAGTATAACTGAATATGCTAAATCTGTTTTTGCAAATAAAAAGATTGAAAATATAGAATCATTAATGTTTAATGATTCGAAAACTATTTATATAGAACTAAGAAATATATATGAAGAGGTTAAAGAAAATAATAAAAAAGCAATTGTATTTATTAGGGGGGAAGCAGGCACTGGAAAATCAGCAATTGGTTTAAATTCAGCTTATAAGTTTAATGGTCTTTATGTTACAAAAAACAGACAGTTCAGTGAACATCTAATAAATGAGTTAGGCTATTATTCAAATATTAAAACAAGTCATAATTTTTTGAAGGAATTTAGTAGAAAAAAAGAAATACCTTATTGGGATACTATAATATTTGATGAGGCACAAAGGTTTTGGAATTACAGTAAAATGAAAGAGTATTTTAGCGTTGAAAAAAGTGAACATGAATTTGTAATTGATTTATTTTCCAAGAAAGACTGGTGTTTATTAATAGTTTTGATTGGAGAAGGCCAGGATCTCGGTTGGGGAGAATACTCTGATTTAGAATTATGGAAAAATGCTTTGCAAGACTCTAAAAGTGAATGGGATGTTTATGGTACCAAAAGCACTAAAAAAAAATTAGGTTATAGTAAAGAATTTAAGTTTGTTGTTAAAGACAACTTTGATTTATATTCATCCTTTAGAAATATTAAGTCCCCAAATTACTCAACGTTTGTAAACAAAATTCTTGATTATGAAGAAGGTTTAAAAACAAAAAATTTTGAAATTTTAAAAAAAGAGTATTCAGATATTAAAGAAAAAGGATTTAAAATAATAATAACGAGAAATCTTGACCAGGCTGTAGATTATTGTAAAGAACGTTATTTTAATAGCCCTAATTCATATTGTACACTAACTTCTGCACAATCTGCAATTAGCGCCGATAGATTTGATGAAAATGTTCAAAATAAGGCTCATTGTGATTATAGTATTTCAAGTAAGCTAAATATTAATAATTATCTTAAACAAAATGGAATAAATGATGTAAAAGATGAGTGTTTGTATCCGCTAACCGAGTTTTCGGCAATTGGTTTTGAAGTTGAAATGCCAATTTTGGTATGGGGTTTTGATTTGTTATGGTATAAAAACAGGTGGAATTATGAATTTTTAACTTATCTAAATGGGAACAGTCATTATCGAAAAAATGCATATAGAGTATTACTCACACGAGGAAGAGATGGAATAATATTATTTTTCCCACAGACGTGGGAATTTGATAACTCTTTTAATTTTTTCAGGGAGTTGGGTACTGAATTGATTTAAAAATTATGAAATATTTTATTGTTAGGTTTTTCTTTTAATTTGTCATATATTCTTTTTATTCCATAAAATATAGCTAAAAGGGCATCTGAAATTACCCAATTGACATTTTAGCAGATTCTTTCCAAAGATAATTTGGCAATGGTTCTTCTAATTCCCAAGTTATACTCATTGGCTTAGAACCTTCAAAATTTATAAAATTACCTTCACCAACAAAAACATAGCCTATTGTATTGCCAAATTCATTTTCAGCTTTTTCTCTAACAAAAAGTAAAATAATTTTACCTAACTTTTTATGTTCGATGTAAGTTAAGCCTTTACCATTTTCAGCTCTCGTTTTATTTTGAGATTGCCAATGAAACAAAGTTTCACTAATTGCATAGTCATTGTACATGGTGGTTGGCGAATAATCCTCTTCTGACTTTATTAAATCAATAAAGAATATTTCTGTATTCAATTCCTTATTCTCAGCTACCCCTTCACGATTGGAAGATTTTTTTTCAAAAGTACTAAAATTGAACGCTGCAAGAATTTGATCTCTTGTATATCTTGCGTGCAATTTTAAAGGTTGTTCATAAGGAAGTTGGATAACCATTTCTTTAAAATCAATCCTATCAATAAGGAATTCTAAAACTTCAATAATTTCATTTACCAACACTTTATTTCGACCAATTTCTTTAATACTTTCTTCTAATGATATAAAGCCTCCTTGGCTTTGCCAAATGTCATAATGTAGCATTAGCAAAATTGTTTTTTCATTTGGACTAAAATTATTTAGGTTTATTTTAAAACCAGCTTTGGCAATTTTCAAAATGAATTCAAAATAATGAAGCGAATTTGTGGAGAGCCATTTTTTATTAATCGCTGCATAAATTTGCTTTTCATTGCGTGAATCAAAATCTTCCAAAACACCTGCCATATTGCATAATCTGCTCCAACTACCTTTTTTATAAATCATTTCAATTTGCAGGTGATTTAATGCTAAGAAATTTGAAAGCGTAAGTGGTAAAGTTGTTTGATACTGAAAATTTCTAATTTTTGTTACTAATTGATTGATATTAAATGACGTTGCTTTTCTAATATTATCAAGAATGGTATCTTTTGCTTTTTTCTCTAAAACTATTGAACACCCTAAAGGTAAATGAGGAAAATCATCTTCAATCTCTTTTTTAACAGAAGTTGTTGTTTTACCAATCAATGCTCTAAACTTATTTTCAAAGTCATACTCAGGTCTTGAATTCCCCACGAAATCGAGCACTGTTAAACAATCTTTCCCTTCAGCTAATCGCAAACCGCGACCCAATTGCTGAAGAAAAACAGTTAAACTTTCTGTTGGTCTTAAAAATAAAACCGTATCAATTTCTGGTATGTCAACGCCTTCATTAAAAATATCGACTACAAATAAGTAATTAATTTTCTTCTTTTTGAAGTCATCCCTAATTTGTTCTCTTTCCTTTGAATTTTTACTGGTTAAACTGTCCGCTATTAATCCTGCCATATTGAATTTTTCCGACATAAAAACAGCGTGGTCAATAGACACACAAAAACAAATTGAGCGAACATCTTGAATATCATTGACGTACTTATTAAGACTGCTAATTATCTCATTTACTCTGATGTTATTTGCAGTATATATACTCGTTAACTCACTTGCTACGTACCTTCCTTTCTCCCATTTTACATTTGATAAATCAATGCTATCTGTAATTCCAAAATATTGAAATGGACTGAGTAATTTTTTATTTAATGCTTCAGGCAATCTAATTTCAGCTGCAATACGATTGCAAAAATCCTGCAAAATATCTTCATTGTCCATTCTTTCAGGCGTTGCGGTTAACCCTAAAAGCACTTTTGGCTTGAAATAATCTATTATTGGACGATAAGATGATGCCGAAATATGATGCACCTCATCAATAATTATGAAATCGTAATATTCGGGACTTAATTTTAAATCCTTCAGTCTATTATTTAATGTTTGAACAGATGCAAAGACATATTCATTGTTACTCGGTTCAAGGCCATCTACCCACAATTCACCAAAATTATTCTCTTTTAAAACTCCCTGAAAAGCAGCTCTAGCTTGTTGCAAAATTTCTTTCCTATGCGCAACAAATAATAATTTAGCTGATTTATTATTTAATTTAAAATTCTTATAATCAAAAGCAGATATTATCGTTTTACCCGTTCCTGTGGCTGCAATCAAAAGATTCTTAAATCTATTATGAACAGTTCTTTCTACCTCAAATTTTTCAAGTATTTCCTTTTGATATGGATATGGTTTAATATCAAAATAGGAAGTTGTGAAAACATATTCTTTAGAAATTTTACCTTGTTTCAAGGCTGAAGTTAACTTCTCAGAATGCTTACTTAGATCAAATGTTTCAAAATCTGAATTCTGCCAATAAGATTCGAATGTTTTTCTGAACTTATCAATAATATGACTTATTTCATTGGTGGTTATTTTCAAATTCCATTCAAGACCATCAGTCAATGCTGAACGCGAAAAATTGGAGGAACCAATGTATCCTGTGTGAAAACCAGTATTCCGCTCAAACAAATAAGCTTTGGCATGTAGTCGCTCATTTCCGGTATTGTAAGACACCTTGACTTCTGTATTTTCTAATGAAGCCAATAATTCAATGGCCTTAGCATCAGAAGCACCCATGTAAGTTGTTGTGATCACTCTTAATTTTCCTCCTCTACTGGTGAATTCTCTTAATTCTCTTTCTAGAATTCTAATTCCTTTCCATTTTATAAATGAAACCAACAGGTCTATTTTATTGGAAGATAAAATTTCTTTGCGCAATTCACTTTCTAAAGTTGCTCCAGAATTTCCGCCCGTAAACAATTCGCTATGAATTAAGCGGGTATAAGGCGTTATTTCTTTTAAGTGGAGATCCAAATCAGTAAAATGCGCATCTATTTTTGTAAATACGGCTTTTAAAATTTTTCCTTCAATTTCAATTAAATCATCTTCAAAAATTTCATTTTTAAGCTCTTGCTTTAAGAATAACAATATTTTATTAGAAATTTCAATTTGACTTTCAAGCACATCATCACCTTTGATAAGACTAAGGGCATATTTTATTGTTTTACCTATGTGCTGTGATAAAAGTTGCGCTGCTTCCGCTTTATCAATATTCGATTTTTTAACTTGAAATGAATTCTTGTCTAATTCAGCAATCTTAATGTTGATTAATTTTGTTACTAATTGTTCGTACAATCCTTCGTTCATATTTCAAGTTTTAATAATTCTTCAACAATTGGAATGTCTGCTTCAGCCCAATCAAGATTCTTCAATTCAGATTTACTTACTAATTTGTATGCTTTATGTTCACTAAGCTTAATTTCTCCTGAAATATAATTGGCTAAAAAAGGAATTAGGTTTATTGTGAAAGTTCCATAATCGAAAATGCTGTTGGACAGTTTTCCTTCTATTTCAATATCAATATTAATTTCTTCGCGAATTTCTCTTTTAATACAATCCGTTTCTTCCTCATTCAATTCCAATTTACCACCTGGAAATTCCCATTTGAGCGGCAACTTCATCTTTTCACTTCGTTGGGTTACCAAAATTTTATGATTGATTGTGATGATTGCGCACGTAACATTTATCATAGCACTTACTTTTGGTGATGTTTCAATGGAAATGTAATTAGAAAAGTTTTCATAGCATTTATATAACTTTCTTTTTAATTTTTTACAATTTATTTTGCTATCAAAGTTTTCACAATGTTACTTTTATTTATAATAAAAATAATTAGTCTAGTCCAAAAAACAATAGTAAATAAAATTCATAACTTTTTTTTGACTAGGAGCTTTAAAAGATTCCTCAAAGGAGGTTAAAAGTAACCAAAATAAATGCAGGAACTTATGATAAATGTTAATTTTTTAAATGGTAGATTTTGTTCGATTGAAGAAAGGTTAAAAAAGTTAATTTTAATAAATTTTATTATTTAAAAAAATACATTTGACAAAAAAGACTTTTCACAAGGCCTATATTTTTTTAGAGCAATTTTACCCACTTCAAATATTGAATTGGTTATTTTAGATATTGCTAAATTTCTGAGCAAGCAGTTGAGATGTATTTATTTAATTTTAACAAATGAAATACACTAAATATTTTGGCTTAATTATCAAGGAACAGGGGCAGATAAACTTACCTCCCGATCAATTTCAAAGGATGATGAATATTGTTCATTTAGAAGGCGTTATATTGGGTTTAAATAAAGCTAAGGAGACCTTTAAAGACACGAATCTTTATTACAAGTATGATATTATTATATTGGATAATGCAACGAAACTTTCAGCATTAACCGGGAATATTTCTCCAAATTTACTTTTAAAAAAAATGATGTTATTTTTGGATTAATTTTTTATAATTACAATCTACATTGTTGAAAGTTTCATAGCCTTTCAGCATATAGCATAGCAATTTCTATACCTCTCAACGATGTGGGGTTTTTTATCCTATAAATAATCATTCATTATTTTAATCAAATTTAAACCCATCAAAAAACAAAACCTTACGGGTTTCCGTAAGGTTTAAGTTATTTATACAAGAAGTGAGGTTGTATTTTTTGTATTTTTTTGAGCAAATCTTTTTCCTAAATTATGCAATTCTCCTTTAAAAAAACCTCAATGTATTATGTAATTAAACTTTTCTAAAAGCTTAGTACCTCAAAAGTAATTTGAATAAAATGAATAAAGTTACGGGTTTCCGTAATTCAAGAAATATTTTAAATAAGTCCTAAATCCTTAGAAATTGAAACCAAGTGAGCCGGATTATTGGCATTAAAATGTTCTTTCAAAAATTTTAATCTTTTTTCAATAGTACTCACACTTATTGGCGTCCAATTTTTCTCTTTAAGTTCAATGCTAATTTGTTCCTGTAACAATCCCTTAGAAAGACATTCTATTAAAAAGATATCATAGTCTGTTATTTCAATGGCTTTGTTTTTAGATAGAGAACCTGCAACATGAGGTGAAACATACGTGTTTTCAGCATTATATATTATCTGTATGGCCTTTTTAAGCTCCCTTAGCCCTTCCCTACTTTTCCAAACATACGCATTAATTTTATGCTCATTGAATAAAGTTTGTACGCGATATTCTTTGTCTTCTACTGAGAAAACAACAATTTTTAATAATGGGAAATCCTTTCTAACTGCTTTTATCAAATCATCACCACTTGTAATTTTTTGTTCCAAATGATCCTCATTAAACGACAAATCACTAATCAACAAATCATAAGGTACATTATTTAATTTGGCCCCTTTTAATTTCAACAAAGCTTCATCGCAGTATTGAACATCATCTATGTTTTGTATACCTAAATTCATTAATTGAGACTTTATTCCACTATTAATGAAGTCCATATCTTCTGCTATTAATACTTTTTGAAACATCGCTTTTATTTTTTAAAACTTATAAATGCTTTAAACCCATTATTTAAAGATGTTTCAAAATTAATAATTCCGTTTAATGATTTTATACGGGTTTCCACATTTTTAAGTCCGCTTTTCAAAGTAAAATTGTCAAATCCTACTCCATTATCAGAATAATTTATAAAGTATCGATTTTTGATGTTTTTAAATGAAATAGCGACTAAAGACGCTTCACTGTGTTTTTGCATATTTACCATTAATTCTTGTAAAACCCTATAAATTTCAATCTGTTTATCTTTAGTCATTGTTTCTAATTTTACCTCTTGAATATTTTTAAGAATAATGGTAGTTGTGTCATTATTAAAGCTTGTAAGTAGGGATTTCAAAGAATCTACAAATTTATTCCCGGTTTCAATCGTATTACTTTGATGTGAAATATTTCTTGTCAATAAATATACCTTTTCCAAATTATCTAAAAGCACCTCTTTGGGCTCTTCGTTATATTGAACTTTATTCATAATATTTACAAGGTCATTCGCTACTTCATCATGTATTTTTTTTGCGATACGTGTTTCGGTTTTGTATACTTCCTGTAATTTTTCCAGTTTGTATTTTTGCTTTCGAAAATATCCGAAAATTAGCAACCCGAATACAACAGCGCTACTTGTGACCCCACCAATTAGATTTCTATTTTTTTCTTTTTCTAATTCCACCTCTTTGGCTGAAGTAATTATTTTTAGCCTTAAATTTTCTTCACGATTTTTTTCGCTATTATATTTTATTTTTGCGAATTTATTTTTGGCCTTTTGTTCAGCGTTCTGAAGACTATCATTTATACGAACATAGGCATTATAATATTCTTTTGTTTTTGATGCGTTGGATAAAGCAATTAATTTTTGCAAGGCTTCTAATTTGTCTTTCGGGCTATTTTGCAAACTTGCTGCATTATACATATTAGAGGCATGTGATATTGCCAGTTCTGGATTTAATTTGGTATAATATTCTGAAAGATGTGAGTAACTGGCAATTGAGCCATACATATCATTTTCTGTTTTTCTGATTGCTAAAGCATTTAATAAATCGAGGAGTACCGCTGCTTTATTGTTTTCTAACCATTTGGTATAAGCAAGATTATCAATAATTCTTGCTTTATTAATGTGGTTGATTGTGGTATCTTTTCTTAAGTTTTCTAAAATTCTTATTGATTTATCATATTCTTTTAAAGATCGATAAGTATTGGCTATATTGTTATTTATAACAATTTTGTCACTATTTACAGTTGATTTTTCCAATGCTAAACTATAATAATATAAAGCTTCACGGTAATCAAATTGATTTCTTGAATTTATTGCTAAACAATTATAAATAGATGCGGAATATTCTACGGTACTATTAGATAAATATTCTAATGCTTGAGTAGCAGAATAATCACTCCCGTTATAATCCCCAAAATCAGATTGAATGATTGCTAAGGATAATAAGTTTTTGCCATTTGTAATACTATCATTAAATTTTGAATATTTATTTTTAATTAAATTATAAAAATAGTAAGCACTGTCTTTCTGGTTATTTTGATTGTAGTAGTAAGCCATTGTAGCGTAAACGTTTCCTATATATACAGAATCGTTTTTTGAGTTTGACAGTAATTTTTTTGAAGTATAAATGGCGCTATCATATTGTTTTAAGTTGGCAAAAAGATAAATTTTATAATCAATAATTTCAACGATTTCTGAATCTAAATTCTGATTTGTTGCTTTTTGCAAAGCTTTATTTGCGTGTTTTAAACGCGTATTATAATTAAAATTCTCGTTTTTCATCTTAACAATAAAAACATTAACAGAATCAATTGTATGTTTACTATCTTTTTTTTCTGCTATTTTTTTATTGCAAGAAGGTACTAAAAATAAACTGCAAATAAAAAAAAAGAGGAATGTTACTTTTGATTGTTTCATTCCTCTAAATTACTATAAAAGTGTTTACAGACTAAATAATTTATTTCAGTTTTTTGGTAGCGGTGGCGGTGGTGGTAATTGTCCATCTTCACCGCCAGTGGCATAGTTTTCAGTATCTTGTTGATATGCACTTAAATCTTGATCATCATCGTTAGCGCAAGAGAATTGCATCCCGCTGATTAAAATAATTCCTATAAATATGATTTTTCGCATTTTTTTATGTTTAAAAATTTGACAATAGTATTGCAGTCCGAGTTTTTACTCAGCACTTTTGCCTGACGGCAATACGTTAATTTTGAAGAGATTTTCTCTTCCATTGGGAAGTATGAAGTCTAAAGACAGTTAAGATTAACTGCTTCCCAAAACGGTTTTCTTTACTGCTTTAGAACCTCATTTAGAATTAGCTCATGTACAATCTTAATTTGTACTTAATTAAGTTTTTCACTAACTCTACTGCAAATATTAGAAGTGCTTCGCTATTTTGAGTGGAAAATTATTGGAGAATATTTGGAAATGATTCTCTAAAGGCAGGAAAATATTTTCCATCGATTTCCCAAATTATTTTTAACTTTGAAAGAACTAACTCAGCCGACAATGTTAAAAAAATTACTAAGCCAATTATTCGACAAACTTGAGAATGAAAGAGATAATGATAAAAAATCAAAAAACGGTAATGCGATTTATTTTGTTGAAGAAATTTTAGAGAAAAGGTATGGAAGACCTAATTATATTAGCTCAAAAGCGGTTAAAAGTTACTATGATAAATATATAGATGAAAAAGAAAATAATGCAGGTGAGCCAAGCTCTGAGCTAAAAAACTTGATGTCAAAATATTTGGGATATGAGAATTTTCTAGATTTTGAAAATAAGAATGGAGTTGAGATGGTAGGTTCTCCCCAAATAAAAGGAGGGATAAAAAAAACTTTTGCAAGATGGGCAATATTTATAATCCTAGTTGTAGTAGTCATGGTTGTAGTTTATAGTAAGGGATTTTTAAGTAGCAATGATTGTCTCGTTTGGAAGATTGATCATTATGAAAAGGTCGATTGTGAAAATAATCGTCCAAATCTAATACTAGAGGATGTTGATATAGATTTTTTTAGACAAGTTAAGGTTAGTGATACTACTGCCTTTTTTGTTAATGGTCATCCAGCTATTTGGTATGGAAAATCTAAGAAAGGAGAAATTGAATATTTTAATTCTAGAGGCTTGCATCCAATTACATTGAAAGAATTAAAACCAATTACCCAATACATCATTAATAAATATGTTGATACAACTAAAAATCAGAATTGACCTATTCACTTTTTTTCAATATTGCATATAATTATATGAATAATGAAACGAAACTTTCAGCATTAACCGGGAATATTTATCCAAATTTACTTTTAAAAGAAATGATGTTGATGTCGGATTAATTTATTATATTTGATACTTAGGCTTTTCATAGGGCCTATCTTTTTAAGCTACTCATTTTTTATTTTTAATTGGTGTCCCTTGAATCCGCTAAAAGTGATTTTAGCAAAAAACAAACTACTGGGCGAAATCTCATTTTTTAAGCATTTTTGTTATTTTATATTTTCGTCTTAAGTAATTCGCTTTTAAAGATTTTATTTCAAATTTTAATATAGAACTGGTTTAAAGTTTTTCAGTTGGCTACAACGTCCCGGCTATGTATATTTGCGTCTCACAGGATGCTATTGCTCTTAGGTTTTATTGTGCCTAGATTTTAATATCTGATCAATTCCTTTTGCCAATTGAAAATCCTTATTTGTGAGTCCATCTGCATCATGAGTGTTAAGAGTAATCGTAACTTTGTTATATGCATTTTTCCAATTTGGATGATGGTCTGACTTTTCAGCTACAATTGCAACTGCAGTCATAAAAGAAAATGCTTCAACAAAATCCTTAAAAATAATTTCTCTTTGAATGAATTTACCTTCTAGAACCCACAAAATATCAATTTCTTTCATGCTGTCCTGAATCTCTTGTTTATTTAAATTTTTCATTTTCTTATACCTTTATACCTTTATTTTAAAATATTATTATTTCTTCTTTATTTATTTTCAAAATGATTTCTTACAAATGCATCTTTTTCATTATCCGTCATCTTATCAGCTGATTCAATATCAATTTTTACATCCTTAAAATTTAAATCCTTATTCAAGTTCCATATCTCTATAATAAACAAAATTTCGCCGAAAACCAAGTACTTAACTGGTTTTAACACTATTTTAACCCAATTAACATCATAAATGCTAGACACGCCCTAGCTTTTTGTATGATATAGCTAACTAGTTGTTATAATGTTTGGCGGAATGAAAAATCTCTGATCTTACAGCTGTAGCAAAACGATTTTGTTGTTTTGATATTCTTAGATGCTGAACTATTGTCTTTTGTCTTTTGAATCAAATGCGATGACGTTCAGCATTTCTCTTAATCTACTTCTTACCCGACTGCCGTAGCGTGTTTCCAATTCTTCAGCGTTGAGGTTGGTAGTGATGTGCGTCTTTGAATTTTTCGTTTTGAAAAGGTCATAGCGCGAAAGCAATATTTCGCCCATCACATTGCACTCTTTGGTGTAATGGCAGCCTGTTGGTTCTATGCCAAGATCGTCAAAACAATAGTTTTTTGTATCGTTGTATTTTTCCAGCACTTCAAATCCGGCTGCATTGAAATTGAAAACGATGTTGCGCGTTGGAATAATTTCATAGTTGGTTTTGTGTGGCGCCAAGTATGGCAGTAATTTCATTAGCGATGTTTTTCCGCAACCTACCGCGCCCGAAAGCAACAAGCCTTTGTTGGTGTCGATTCCCATTTTAGCACAGGTTTGGTGATCCTGGATGAAGTAACAGCATAATTTGAAAAGCAATGGCTCGTCTTCTTTGTAGATTTTGAAATTTTTATCGAAAATCAGATGACCTTTGATGTTGAGGTAGGTGATTATTTTTTCGAAATCGTAGTGAACGATGTTGTTTTTAAGTTCTCCGATTTGAAATTTTGAGGTGCCTTCGATTTTGATGTGTGGTTGTGTGTTCATAGCATTTGGTTGTTGTTAGTTATTGGTTATACATTATTGGTTTTTACGGATTCTTCAAACATTTGACGCTCGTCTCCAAATCCTATGGCGGGTTTAAATTTTTGCTACAGTGGTTCGTTGTAGTTTTTGTTTTTAGTGGTATGGAGGTTGTCCCGATTTTGGACTGGCGGCAAAAAAGTGTTTATTTTCATTTCTTGTGCTTTTAACATCCAACTTC
>JAAFHC010000044.1 GCA_010906935.1 Gelidibacter sp. | reverse complement strand
GAATTATTTCGCATAGCATTTTTATAGGCATTAACCGCTTTGTCATATTGTTTTTCTTTCATAAAGGAATTTCCCATATTATGAAAAATTTCGGCTTTACTCATTTTGTTCGGCGCTATTTTTTCAGCCAAATCATATTGGAAAACTGCTTCCTTATTTTGATTTTTTTGGTAAATGGTATTTGCCAAATTATAGGACGCTTTTGCATAATTCGGATTTTTATCCAACGCCTTTTTATAGGCAATCTCCGCCTCTTCAAATTTTAGCTCATTGTATAATTCGTTTCCTTCCCTTACATCTTTTCTTGCTTCGCGTTCCAAGTCTTTTGGATCTTTTTGCTGAGAAAACATCAAAGATGTAATGCCTAAAAATATGATGAAAATGCTATTTTTCATTGAATAAATTTAATTTTTGAACCCATTTTGTTTTCTTTTCCAGCAATGTCACGTCAATAATTAACAACAATAAACCAATACCAACAAACCACTGAAACTGATCTTCATAATCTGAAAATTGCTTGGTTTCAAATTCGTTTTTTTCGGCTTTTTCCAAAACCTCTTTAATAGTGTCAATGGTTTCTTGCGTTTTATTTCCGT
Source organism: Gelidibacter sp. (assembly GCA_010906935.1). Classification (GTDB taxonomy): domain Bacteria; phylum Bacteroidota; class Bacteroidia; order Flavobacteriales; family Flavobacteriaceae; genus Lutibacter. The sequence goes on along the minus strand of JAAFHC010000044.1, from coordinate 15,603 downwards.
TGATGTATTTTCCGTTTCCTACATTGGCAATTTCTCTTAAAATTTGTTCGTTCAGTTGGGTGATAACCACTGTTCCTTCATTGTTTTTTTTATAGGCAACAACCCTTCCATTATCTTTTAGGGGAATTGGGCCACCTTTTGCGGTTCCAATGCCTACAGTGTATATTTTTATGCCTTTTTCGGCAGCTTCTTTGGCCAACTCCAAGGTATTTTCCTCGTGATCTTCCCCATCAGAAACAATCACTAAAAACCGGTTGGTTTGCTCGTCATTGTCATAATAAGAAAGTGCTCTTTCAATGGCATCATTTATAGCCGTTCCCTGATTGGAAACCATCTCTGTATTTGCATTTTGAAGAAACATTTTTGCCGCGGCATAATCTGTTGTTATTGGGAGCAGTGGATATGAACTTCCTGCATAAACAATAATACCTATTCTGTCACTTCCTAAGTTTTCTATCACTTTTGTGATAATTTGCTTGGCTTTTTCCAATCGATTTGGGGCAATATCTTCCGCCACCATACTTTTTGAAACATCCAAGGCAAAAACAATGTCAACACCTTGGCGTTTTACCGTTTCTAATTTTGTTCCCATTTTAGGGTTTGCCAACGAAATAATTAGAAAAAACAATGCAAAACAAAAAACAATTAACTTTAAAAACGATTTAAACGTTGATTTTTCCGGACTTAATTTTTCAATTAATTTATGGTCTGCAAATTGTTTTTGAATGCGTTTTTTCCACCAAAGCACCAATAGAAACAACACAACTATTGCTGGAATAATTGCCAAATAATAAAAATATGTCGGTTCTTCTATTTGATACATTTTTTTTGATATTTAATCTTTTAACTATTGAATTGTGTATTTGCTATGTACTGTTTTTCAAACAAATAAACAACTCAACAATTTATACAAAACTTCTAAAAACGGTATTCTTCAAGGCAAATTCCATCAACAAAAGCAATCCGGCCAATAAAACCAGGAATCTATATTTTTCCTGATAATTGTAATACTTAAACTCTTCCACTTCTGTTTTTTCCAATTTATTAATTTCGTTATAAATGGCTTTTAGCTTTAAATTGTCCGTTGCCCTAAAATAAATTCCTCCTGTTTGTTGTGCGATGTATTGCAATAATTTCTCATCAATTTCAACCAAAGAGTTTTTAAACAATATTTCTCCTGATGTTGGGTCTTTTGCATAAGGAAACGGCGCGGTTCCGTTTGTTCCTATGGCAATAGTGTAAACTTTTATTCCTTGGCCAACCGCCAATTCAGTGGCTGTTTTAGGATCTACAAATCCAGTATTGTTAACGCCATCCGTCAATAAAATAATCACTTTGCTTTTGGCTTTGCTTTCTTTTAATCGGTTAACCGCCGATCCCAATCCCATTCCAATGGCCGTTCCGCCATCAAGTTCTCCCCATTTAAGCTCCGAAAGCGTACTCATAACAATTCTTTTATCGCTGGTAATTGGCGTTTGCGTATAGCTTTCGCCTGCATAAACAACAATTCCTATTCTGTCATTCGGACGCTGATTTACAAATTCGGCCGCCACCACTTTTAAGGCTTCCAACCGGTTTGGTTTTAGATCGCGCGCCAACATACTTGCCGAAACGTCAATGGCCATCACAATATCAATTCCTTTGTTTGTTTTGGTATTTTGACTCATTTCAACTGTTCTTGGGCGCGCCATCGCAAAAATTAACAAGGCAATTGCCAGCAATCTCAAAATATATAGCAACGGTTTTAATTTCGACCAAATTGAAGGTTTTGCTTCAAATCCTTTTGTGCTCGAAATAGTCAATGCCGCGCTGTCTTCTTTTCGTATTAAAAAATACCAAATAGCCAACAATGGTATCAGCAACAATAACCATAAAAACTGCGGATGTAAAAACTCAAAATTATTCCACTTCATTTTTTGTTTCTTTTACCGGTTTTAAATTTTGTAAAATGCGCTCAGACAAATTTCTATGCGCCTTTATTTCTTCAACAATTGGCTTGGATTTTGCAAATTTCACCATATCGGCACTGTGTAAAACCTCTTTTAATTGTTGAATTGTTTCCTTTGAAATTCCCAATTTGCTCGACTCATTAAAATCATTGATGGTGTCAATTAATTCGTTGGTGGTCGATTCCAAAGCGGGAATATAAATGTCTTTTTCAATATAGGTTCTTACAATATCTGTAAGTTCCGTATAATATGTTTTTATTTTGTTTTGCTGAAGCAGTTGCTTTTCATCCAATTCTTTAAGACGCTGCAAAGCTTCCTGAATTGGGGCAATCACGACTTTTACTTCTTCTTTTTTCTCTTTCTTCCTGAAAATAAAATACAAAGCAGTGACAATAATCGCTAAAATCAGCAAAATCCACCAAAGCATCGGTTTGTAATCGTCAAATGTTTTTGGTTCGCTTTTTATGGCTTTTATGGGAAACATTTGCTGTTTTAAGGTATCCACTTTAACCGTTGCTACACTCACCAACAATGAATCGGTAAAAAATGTTTTATTGTTAATAAGCACTTGTTGTTTTGGTATGGTATAACGTCCGCTGTCGAAACTTGTTAGCACATATTTTTTTTCGTAGGTGTCTTTTAAAGTATCCACAGCAAAAGATTCCACCACCTCAACTTTTCCCAAACTGTCTAACTGTAATTTCGGAAAAACTACCTTGCCGGTCTTATTTACCGATATTTTATATTGAATATGTTCACCAATTCTTATGGCAGCAGTATCTATAGTAATTGTCACAGGATTTTCCTGAGCAAAACCTATAAAACCAATTAAAAATAATATATAAACTATCCGTTTTTTCATCTGTTTGTCTTTTATTTTTTATTGGTACAGATGCTGTTCGCTATTAATCATTCTATTGTGTATCAAAATTTGTTATGCTCGTTTCATTTATTATTCATTCAAATTCATCTGCTATTTCACTCCTTTTCGCTTAAAATAACCCAATAATTTTTTAACATAACTTTCGTCTATTTGAGAACTGATAGTTCCCGATCCGCTATGGGTAAAGGACTTTTCAAAATAATCAACCGAGGCTAAATAATGTGCTTTATATCCATTTCTAACGCTTTTTGAAGCGGTATTTACCAAAATTGTTTTTCCTGTTTCGGCATCGCGCATAGGCACCATTCCCAGATTTGGAATTGCGCTGTCATGAATGTCGTAAACCCTTATTCCGGTTACATCGTGCTTTCTTCCTACAATTTTTAAAGTATTGTTATAGTGGGCATCCATAAAATCGGAAAGGATAAAAACGATGGCTTTTTTCTTCATCACGCTTGAAAAAAACTTAAGGGCTTCATTTAAGTCTGTTTTTTTGCTTTGAGGCTTAAATTCAATCAATTCCCTGATAATTCTTAACACGTGACTTTTTCCTTTTTTTGGAGGAATGTACAATTCCATTTGGTCTGAAAATAAAAGCAAACCAACTTTATCATTATTTTGTATGGCCGAAAAGGCCAATGTTGCCGCTATTTCTGTAATGGTATCGCGTTTAAATTGTTGGGTGGTTCCAAAATATTCAGAGCCGCTTACATCAACCATTAAAACCATGGTTAATTCCCTTTCTTCTTCAAATACCTTTACGTAAGGTTCATTATAGCGCGCAGTAACATTCCAGTCAATTGCCCTAATATCGTCGCCGTATTGGTACTGTCGAACTTCAGAAAAAGTCATACCGCGTCCCTTAAACGAACTGTGGTATTCGCCAGAAAATATGTGATTAGACAAGCGACGTGTCTTAATCTCAATTTTTCGAACTTTTTTAAGTATTTCTTTGGTATCCATAGTTTTAGTTGAAAAGTTAAAAAGTTAAAAGTTGAAAGGTTTTGAAAAAATCAAATAAACAAATCAACAATTAAACGATTAAACTTTTTAAGGAACTTCTACTTCATTAACAATTTTATTGATGATGTCTTCTGAAGTGATATTTTCTGCTTCAGCTTCGTAAGTAACGCCAATTCTGTGACGTAAAACATCGTGCACCACAGCGCGAACATCCTCTGGAATTACGTAACCTCTTCTTTTAATGAAAGCATAGCATTTTGCAGCAAGCGCCAAGTTGATGCTTCCACGGGGAGAAGCGCCAAAACTTATCAAGCCTTTTAAATCAGGCAAATTATATTTTTCAGGAAAACGTGTGGCAAAAATAATATCGAGAATGTATTTTTCAATTTTCTCATCCATATAAACTTCCCTAACCGCTTGTCTGGCCCTGATAATTTGATCAATGGAAGCCACTGCATTCACAACGCCATAAGTATCATTTAAATGTTGACGCATAATTAATTGCTCTTCATCTAATTTTGGATAGTTAATGACTGTTTTTAGCATAAACCGGTCAATTTGCGCTTCCGGTAACGGATACGTTCCTTCTTGCTCTATTGGATTTTGTGTTGCCATCACCAAAAATGGTTCTTCCAATTTAAAAGTTGTGTCTCCAATGGTTATTTGGCGTTCCTGCATGGCTTCCAACAAAGCGGATTGCACTTTTGCAGGTGCTCTGTTAATCTCATCTGCCAATACAAAATTTGCGAAAATAGGTCCTTTTTTTATGGAAAAGTCATTGACTTTAATATTGTAAATCATAGTTCCAATCACATCGGCCGGCAATAAATCGGGCGTAAACTGAATTCTGCTAAACTTTCCTTGAACTGCCTTGGCCAAAGTATTAATTGCCAATGTTTTTGCCAAACCGGGAACACCTTCCAATAAAATATGTCCATTTCCCAACAAACCGATAAGCAATCGTTCAACCATATGTTTCTGGCCTACAATCACTTTATTCATTTCCATCATTAACAAATCCACAAAGGCGCTTTCCCTTTCAATTTTTTCATTTATAGCCCTAATATCTACCGAAACGTTATTTTCTTCAATCATATTTATTGTTTTTAAACTTGTGAAATTAACATGCATTATTACGCTATGCAAATAGCAGAATATTTTATTTAAATCTTGTTAAAAATTGGTTAAAAATAATAGCAAAATACGAGGTTTAGTAAGATTTTAACATCATTTGCCCACCATCAAATTCGCCATAGGTAAAATGGACAATCCAATCACCGGTATTGATGTATTTTGAATTTTCCGAAAGTGGTATTTCAAGAGGTAAATGACGATGTCCGAACACAAAATAATCATAGTGCTTTTCGGTTAATTTCATTTTGGCGTATTGCACCAGCCACTCATTTTCTTCACCTAAAAACTTTACATCTTCCACTCCTGAAATTAATTTGTTTTTTACTGATAAATAGTGCGCAATTTTAATTCCGATATCTGGATGAAGCCATTTGAAAAACCATTTGGAAACTGGGTTGGTAAACACTTTTTTCATTCTTTTGTAGCCTTTGTCTTCCGGCCCTAAACCGTCGCCGTGACCTATAAAAAATGATTTTCCGTTAAGTATAAATTCTTTTGGTTGGTGGTAAACGGAAATGTTCAGTTCCTTTTCAAAATAATCGTGCATCCAAAGGTCGTGGTTTCCAACAAAAAAATGGATTTCTATTCCTTGGTCGCTTAATTCGGCCAATTTTCCCAAAACGCGCACAAAACCTTTTGGAACGGCTTGTGAGTATTCAAACCAAAAATCAAATAAATCGCCTAAAAGAAAAAGTATATCGGCATCTTTTTTTATAAAATCTAGCCAATTTACAAACTTTTCTTCTCGTATTTTACTTGCTTCAACAGTAGGTGCGCCAAAATGTTGGTCGGAAGCAAAATATATTTTTTTATTGGTTGTCAAAATTTTCGAGCATTAAGTGCTAAAGGTATTTTAAAATTTGTTAAAAGCGCTATTTCTTACTGTCGAGTTCAATCACCTTTAAAATCATGTTGTCTTTTTTCTGGGTAATCATAAAATAGCCTGTTTCATCAAATAAATTCCTCGCCATGATTGCCTTAAAATAGCGTTTTAAATCTTCTTTAGCCGCTGGGGGAATTGGAAAATTTAAATCCAGCTCGCTAATATATTGATTGAATATTTCGTCGTTTTTATCAAAGTTTTTAACAAAATCATACAATTCCCATTTGTTCATTTCTTTTCGATGGTTGTCGATATATTTAAATATAAACGGATTCAACTCACTGTACAACAAGCTATTGAAGGTGGTCAGCGTATCAATTGAAACAAAAACATCAGGAATTATTCCTCCTCCTCCATAAACGATTTTTCCTTTTGGGGTTGTATATTTTAAAGAGTCATTTACTTTAATGCTGTCTCTTGAAAGCAGTTCCCCATTATGAATTCTTTCTAAATAATCATTGTTATACTTATTGTTGTCGGTGTGGTTATAAGGTTTTTGGATAGACCTGCCAGTTGGTGTGTAATATCTTGCCGTTGTAAGCCTAACCGCCGATCCATCACCCAATTCCATTTCCTGTTGCACCAATCCTTTTCCAAAAGAACGACGGCCAACAATGGTGCCTTTATCATTATCCTGAAGCGCACCAGCAACAATTTCACTAGCCGAGGCTGAATTTTGGTCAATTAACACAAATATTTTACCATGTTCAAAATCGCCTTTATCGGTTGAAAATGATTTATCTACTGCGCCGCTTTTACTTTTGGTAAAAACTATTAATTTGCCATCTTCCAAAAACTCATCGATAATCATATTGGCAATATCCATATAACCTCCCGGATTTCCACGTAAATCAAGCGCCAAAGAAGTCATTCCTTTTCCAATTAGCTCATCCAATGCCTTTTTAAATTCCTGGTAAGTGGTTCTCGCAAACCTATCAACTTTAATGTATCCCAAAGTATTGTTGATCATATAATGTGCTGATACACTAGTTATTGAAACATCGCCACGTGTAATTGGAAAATTTAATATTTGATTTGTTGAACGTCTGTAAACCTTTACATTGACTTTGGTATCCGGTTCACCTTTAAGCGCTTTCATCACCGCATCACTCATTTTTCTGTTGCCTTCAAGCGTTCCACGTTCAATTTCAGTAAAACCAGCTTTTTTTATAAGACTTTTACCAAACAAGGTGTCGTTATTTGCGATGATAATTCTATCACCTGCCTTTATTCCTGCTCTTTCACTTGGCCCTCCTTTAATAACACCGCTTACGGCTACAGAATCATCATGCATAAGAAATGAGACACCAATGCCAGCGAATTTCCCCTGCATACTTTCGGTAACGCGCTGCAATTCGTCTTTCGGAATATAAACAGAATGCGGATCTAATTTTGCCAACATCGTAGTTATGGCATCATCCAGCAAACTATCTGTATTTACTTTATCAACATAATCATACTGAATGAAGTTTATCAATCGTTTTATTTTTGCTTCATTGGAATTGGAACTGAATAAAACCGATTTGTTTTTAAAGTTAAAAGTGCTGCCAATAAAGATCCCCGCGGCTATAGCAATACCAATAATTAAGGGAAAATATACTTTTCTTTTTGTCATTATAAATTTTTAAGATGGGTAAGTTCAACGCCTGCTTTTTCTAAAAACTCCAAGCCTGTTTCATCTTTATAAGCATTGGCATAAACCACTCTTTTTATTCCTGATTGATGTATTAATTTACTGCATTCTTTACAAGGAGACAAAGTAATGTACAAGGTTGAATCTTTGCAGGATTGTGTTGAAGCAGCCACTTTTAATATGGCATTTGCTTCGGCATGCAGCACATACCATTTTGTATTACCTTCTTTATCTTCACATGGATTTTCAAAACCGGTTGGGGCACCATTAAAACCGTCGGAAATAATCATTCGGTCTTTAACAATTAATGCGCCCACTTGTTTTCTTTCGCAATATGATAATTTCGACCACTCAAATGCCATTCGCATATAAGCTTGGTCGTATTTTAATTGTTTCTTATTCATACATTTTTAAGAGATTTCAAAAGTACTAAGATTCTAATAAACTCTACGTTAATTTTTTACCAAAATATGGACGCTTTTAGGATAGGCAAGACCAAACCGATTACTATGGATGAAATGATCAAAATCCAGTCGCGCTTCGGAAATCGAAACACCGTTTGAAAAATAAGTCCGATTATTAGGATTGCAAGCACCACAATTAATTGTGCCACTTCAATTCCAAGGGCAAATTCCAATAGCGGAATTAATTTTTGGGTTGAACTGCCTATCAATATTTTAAAATAACCCGAGAACCCGAGTCCGTGAATTAATCCAAAAAATAACGCAAAAAATAAATTGGTGTTTGTTTTTGCCAGTTTTGTCGCATTTTTTGCAAAAAATACATTTACCGAAGCGGTAATAATAATGGTAACCGGAATTAAAAATTCAATCCAGTTTTGACTTATTGATACAATTTTATAGGCAGACAAAATAAGGGAAAGCGTATGTCCAATGGTAAACAACGTGATGAGCCACAGTATTTTTTTCCAATTTTTAAAATCGTATATCGCCACCAAAGCTACTAAAAAAAGCACGTGATCATAGGCGTTCCAATCCAACACATGAAAAAGTCCCTCTTTAAGAAAGAACATAAAATTATCCATCAATATATTTATTTTTTAAGCCCAAATATAAAAAAATTTGTTGCCCAATAACAATTACTTGAACCAATTATTTACCATGTCGTTTTCGATTGACTTGGCAGTTTTATGAATAAACTCATTTTTTATGGCGTCATATTGGTAATCATTGCGCCATTCTTCAATATTTTCGGCAACCTCTTTGATACTTTCACAAACATAAAGGATTTCTTCATTGGTAATTGTTGGGTGAATGGACATGCGAATCCATCCCGGTCTTTCAACCAAACATCCTTCATTAATTTTTTCTTCAATACTTTTTGAAGTTTGCTGATCTACATGCAACAAAAAGTGGCCATAGGTTCCGGCACAAGAACAACCTCCGCGGGTTTGAATGCCGAATCGGTCGTTTAACAATTTAACCACTAAATTAAAATGCGCATTTTCAATAAAAAACGAAAAAACACCCAATCGGTCTTTGTGTTGGCCAGCCAATAGTTGAAGGTTCGAAATTTTGGTTAATTTTTCAAATACCACCTCAATGATTTCATGTTCTCTCGCCAAAATATTTTTAACGCCCATCTTTTCTTTGAGCTGAATGGCCAAAGCAATTTTTATGGTTTGCAAAAATCCTGGTGTACCGCCGTCTTCTCGCGTTTCAATGTCATCAATATAATCGTGATTTCCCCAAGGATTTGTGTAATTTACGGTGCCGCCGCCCGGATTATCGGGAACCATATTTTTGTACAATTTTTTATTGAAAATCAACACGCCCAAAGATCCTGGACCACCCAAAAATTTGTGCGGCGAAAAGAAAATGGCGTCTAAATACGCTTCTTCATCTTTTGGGTGCATATCTATTTCAACATACGGTGCAGAGCAGGCAAAATCTACAAAACACAATCCGCCATAATTGTGAATTATTTTTGCGATTTTATGATAATCGGTTACAATGCCCGTTACATTTGAACAAGCGGTTACTGAAGCAATTTTTATGGGCCAGTCTTTATACTGAATTAAGAGTTTTTCAAAACTGTCAAAACACATTAAACCCGATTCCTTGCAAGGAATAATTTCAACATCGGCAATGGTTTCCAACCAAGAAGTTTGATTAGAATGGTGTTCCATATGCGTTATAAATACGATGGGTTTTAAATCTTGGGGAATTTCCGCGTATTTTTTTATATTTTCTGACACTTTCAGCCCTAAAATACGTTGAAACTTATTCACAACTCCTGTCATTCCAGTTCCGGAAGTGATTAAAACATCTTCTTTGGAAGCATTTACATGGGCTTTAATTATCGATCTCGCTTTATGGTAAGCAATGGTCATTGCAGATCCTGTGATGGAAGTTTCGGTATGTGTGTTGGCCACAAAAGGACCAAATTCATTGAGTAGTTTTTCTTCTATGGGACGATACAGTCTTCCGCTGGCAGTCCAATCGGTATAAATAATTTTCTTTTCCCCGTAAGGCGATTGAAACGTTTGTTTTTCACCAACAATATGTTTTTTAAACTGTTGAAAATAGGTTTCTAATTCAGAAGGTTGACTTTGTGTTTCGATTGCTGTTTTTGTTGACATCCCTATTGAAAAATATTTGTGTAAAAATCTATACTTTGTTGTTTGAAATAAATACTTATTTAAAATTTGCGATTCCCTTTTTTAACCAATTATGATATTCCTCAACATCAGGTGTATAGGCAATGGGTTCCGTTAAATTTTCTTCGTTATGATCCATCAAAACATAAAATGGCTGTGCATTGGCACCATATCTTATAATTTGAAATTCACTCCATTTTTGTCCGATATATTTTAACTTTTTTCCCGGATTTAATTTCGATTGAATTTCTTCGCCATCGGCAAGCGGTCTTTTATCATCCACATACAACGAAATTAACACCACGTCGTTTTTAAGAATTGGAAGAATCTCCTCTTTTGGCCAAACATTTTGCTCCATTTTTCGGCAATTCACACATGCGTGGCCAGTAAAATCAATCATCACAGGCTTATTTACTTTTTTTGCATAAGCCAAACCTTTTTCATAATCGTTAAAAGCCAAAATATTGTGAGGTGGCATTAAATGTGCGCCATCTGGTATTTCTATATTTTCTCCGGAAGGCATGCCATTATTCATTTTTGAAAATCCGACTCCGTAAGGCGATTCGCTGTAATGTTGCGCGGGCGGAAAAGCACTGATTAAATTCAATGGTGCTCCCCACAAACCGGGAATCATATAAATGGCAAATGCCAATGAAAGCATTCCCAAACTGAGTCTTCCAACGGAAATATGTGTTAAGGGAGAATCGTGCGGCAATTGAATTTTTCCAAAAAGATAGAAAGCCAAAGCCAAAAATATAGTAATCCAAATGGATAAGAAAACTTCTCTTTCCAGCCAATGAAGCTGTAATACCAAATCGGCATTCGACAAAAACTTAAACGCCAAAGCCAATTCCAAAAATCCCAACACCACTTTTACGGTATTTAACCAGCCACCCGATTTTGGCAATGAATTTAACCAACCAGGAAAAGCGGCAAATAAGGCAAATGGAATTGCCAAAGCCAAGGAGAATCCCAACATTCCTATAATTGGACCAATTTGATTGCCACCGGCTGCGGCTTCAACCAATAAAGTTCCAACAATGGGTCCTGTACAAGAAAATGAAACAATGGCCAACGCCAAAGCCATAAAAAATATACCAATGATGCCGCCTCTGTCTGCTTGCGCATCAACTTTTGTTCCCCAAGAACTTGGCAGCACAATTTCAAAGGCACCCAAAAAGGAAACCGCAAAAACAACCAGTAACAAGAAGAAAATAACATTAAACCAAACATTTGTGGAGAGCGCATTCAATGCATCGGCGCCAAAAACGGCGCTAACCAGCAAGCCCAAAAGCACATAAATAATAACAATGGAAATACCGTAAATAATGGCATTTCTAACTCCTTCGGCCTTACTTTTGCTTTGTTTTGTAAAAAAACTCACGGTCATAGGAATCATAGGAAATACACACGGCGTTAAAAGGGCCGCAAATCCGGAAAAGAATGCAATAATAAATATGGTTAACAAGCTTTTATTTGATGTTTTATTGCTGTTTTTGGCAGCAATTACAGCAACATCAGCTTTATTTTTGTCAATAGGAGTTGGAGAAATAGTTGTATCATCATTTGTTTCTACAGATGTTACTGCAGAAACTTCTTTGTCATCATTGGTAGTCACAATTGCCGCATTTGCCTTATTTGCAGGAATTAAAAATGCCAAATCTATTTCAGTAGGCGGTAAACAACTGGCATCATCACAAACCATAAATTCAACGGTTCCTGCAATTTTAAATGATTTTTCTGACAGTACTTTTATTCGTTGTTTAAACGTTGCTTTCTTTTCAAAATACTTAATTTCCATTTCAAAAACAGGGTCGTTAACGGTAACGCCTTTTTCTTCTGAAGTTTTTCCAATTAACTTAAAATCCGAGCTTTTTTTAAATGAAAAAGATGTAGGTATTGGTCCATCGGCAGGAACATTTTGGGAATACAAGTGCCATTTCGCTTCAATGGTTGCGGTTACAATTAAATCGTATGATGTTTCTGAAATTTTTTCTATGGAAGTTGACCACTTTACCGGGTCGTGAATTTGGGCAAAACTCGAATTGACTAGCGCGAAAAACGCTAAAAGCAAAAATATTTTTTTCATATTAAAAGTTAGGTTTCTTTTATAAGAATTTTCAAAAATAAACAATATTAATCAGTATGTCGTTTTATAATCATTTTTCCCTTATTTCATAATGTTAAACTTTTCTTAATTAGTTCTTATTTCGCATTTATTTTAAAGCTTCAAAATTATTACTAATACTATCTTCTTTAAAAATAAATTATCATTTATCTGCAAAACTTTGAGACCGTTTATGAACTAAAAGCGCTATTTTACTTGGTTACTTTAATTTTTCCGCTATATTTACCTAGCTTTGTTAACATTCACAATTATATCGTTTAAAATTATTTATGGGGTTCGCCAATAACATTAAATATACCTTTTGTTTTCTGCTTGCGGTTTTAATATCTCAGCTTATTCATGCGCAATATGCCCATTATATAAATAATTATACGCTCTATGAATACAAAGCAGGCAACCAAAATTGGGACATTGCAAAATCTGCCGACGGAAAATTATTTGTGGCAAATAACAACGGGCTTCTGGAATTTGATGGCATCAATTGGAATCTTTGGGAAATGCCCAATAAAACCACCATTCGCTCATTGTTGGTCTATCAAAATAAAATTTATGTAGGCTCTTATGAGGAGTTTGGCTATTTCTCAAGAAACAACAAAGGCGCTTTAGAATACACTTCCCTGCTAAGTGCCCACAAGAAAATAAATGTATCAAAAGATGAAGAATACTGGCAAATAGTCTTGTTAGGTGATGCAGTTGCATTTCGGTCTTTTTTAAATATCCAAATTTATAAAGACGGAAAAATCACCTCGCACAACTTGTCGGGTACAATTATGACTTGCGATGTTATCGATGAAAAATTATATGTTGCAACTTTAGACAACGGAATTTTTGTGCTGGAAAATCAACAATTAAAACCTTTCTTTTATGCTGAAGAATTAAAAAACGCCAAAATTATTTCGGTCACAGCAAAAAACGATGCCCAATTTTTAATAAACACAGCTCTTGGCGGTTCTTATTTACTTGAGAATAACAACCTAATTCCTTGGAAAACAGCAATAAATACAATAGCTAAAAAGCATCAACTCAACAAATTCATGCAATTGCCAAATGGGAATATGCTTTTTGGCACCATAAAAAACGGAATTTATATCACAGATAATTCCGGCAATATCCTATTCAATATTAACAAAGAAGCTGGCCTTATAAACAATACCGTATTGGGACAATTTGTTTCGGAAAATAATGAACTTTGGCTGGGATTGGATAACGGAATTGCCTTTATTGATTTGAATACGCCCAATTATTTTTACAATGATATTTCAGGAAAACTTGGTGCGGTGTATGACATCATCAGTTATAAAAATACCATTTATATTGGAAGCAATACCGGTTTGTATTTTATTGATGCTTACGGCAATTTACAATTTATTGAAGGTTCTCAAGGACAGGTTTGGAACTTAAAAGAAATAGACGGCGATTTGTTTTGCGGACATAATAATGGCACTTATTTGGTAAAAAATAACACGTTAAAACTTATTTCTGCCTACACAGGCGGCTGGGTTATCAACAAAGTGCCCGAACAAAAAAACACCTATGTTCAGGGAACTTATGCTGGCTTGGTAAGCTTTAAAAAAATAAATGGCGCATGGCAGGTAAAGCATTTGGGGAAAACCACCATCCCTGCCCGATTTCTTGTTTTTGAAGATGAGCATACTGCTTGGATTTCACACGCAAACAAAGGTTTGTACCGGGTTAAATTTGATGATAGTTATGAATCGATTACTGAAATTAAAGATTACAATAAAAAAGGGCTTTGGTCCGATTATTTTGTGCGAATTTACAAACTCAAAAACACCATTGCTTTTCACACCATAAAAGGCTGGCAAAACTATGAGCCCTTAACCGACAGCATTGTACCCTACAATTTATTAAATGAAAAAATAGGCAAAGAAAGTTATATCATTTCAGAAGAAAATATTCCTGAAATAGCCTATAAAACTGAAAATTCCATAACTTTTGGCTCATTTTTAAGTGAATCCAAAAACATTTTAATTCCGAATAAATTCTTCAAAAAAAGACTCATAACCGGTTATGAAAATATTTCGAAAATTAATGATTCTACTGTTGCGCTTAATTTATATGATGGATTTATGTTTATTGATGTGTCTAAATTTTCCGAAAAAGCAAGCGTAAAAACACCAATACTTTCTAAAATAACCATTAACAACCAAGCCATAGCGCTTGATACAGATGAAATTTCACTCCCCTTTCGTAACAATTCCATTGCCATAACCGTAAGTTCTCCTTTTTCTAAAGACCACAATTTTGAATATAAACTTTCGAGCTTGCATTTAAATCCGCCCTGGACTGAGTCTAAAAACGGCATTATAGAATTTGCAAATCTAGCTGATGGAACTTATCATTTAGCCATAAGAACCGTTGGTCACAACCAAGAAAAATCGCCTATTTTATCTTTGGAATTTACCGTTTTATCACCTTGGTATAAGGGTACAATAGGCTTTATTATTTATACCTTTTTATTTATAATTGCTGCTATTGTCATTTATTTACTCTATAAAAAGAAGATTAGAAAAGAACAAAAGTTACTTAAATTGATGTTTGAAGAAACACAAAAGAAATTATTGGAGGAACGAAAACAAGAAAATGAAAAAGAAATTATAAGGCTAAAAAATGAATCCCTTAAAAATGAAATAAAACTCAAAAGCAAACAGTTGGCAAATACCGCAATGACTTTGGTTAAAAAAAATGAAACATTGTTGCATTTAAAAGATGAATTGCTTTCCAATAAAAATAATTTCACCAATCAGTATTCCTTTAAAAAATTCATAAAACAAATAGACAATTCCATTGAACATGTTGATGGATGGGAACTTTTTGAATACAATTTCAATCAGGTTCACGAAGAATTTTTTAAACAATTAAAAGCCAGCTTTCCAACTTTAACGCACAAAGATTTAAAAATTTGTGCCTATTTAAGAATGAATATGAGCAGCAAGGAAATTGCGCCATTACTCAACATCTCCATTAGAGGCGTTGAAACAAACAGATATCGGTTAAAAATAAAACTCGGCATTGCTAAAGAAGGCAGTCTTCGTGGATTTTTACAAAATTATAATTAATATAACTGCATTTTCTTATCATTTTAATAAAACCAAACTACGTCATTACTACGTCATCTATCATATTTGCTTGGCTATTTGCTATAAAAATAATCTGTTCCGTAATACACCTTTCAGAAAAAATCACTTTTTAATGAATGTGGCGTAACTAAGGCGTATGCATATTGTATTGAAAAAGCCAAAAACCCGCTAACTTTAACAATTACTTAACATTAAATTTATTTTAAATGAAAACAAAATTGTATGTCCGTAATTAGTCATATCCCGTAATGCTAGCAATAACAAGCCTATCAAAGATACGCTCGCCGAAATATCTCCGATTTAACTTAT
>JAAFHC010000043.1 GCA_010906935.1 Gelidibacter sp. | reverse complement strand
AAGTTAAATCGGAGATATTTCGGCGAGCGTATCTTTGATAGGCTTGTTATTGCTAGCATTACGGGATATGACTAATTACGGACATACAAATAATTAATCCGGGATAATTGTTTAACAAAGATTTGTCTTTAAAAGTTCCTGGCTCTCCTTCATCAGCATTGCAAATAATAAATTTTTTTAAACTGTTCCTATCTTTGCACGCTTTCCATTTAGTGGCTGTTGAAAAAAAAGCGCCACCTCTTCCGTTCAATTGTGCTTTTTTAATTGATTTTAGAAGATTGTTGGGTGTGGTTTTTTTTAGTTTTTTTATGGAGTTTCCTAAATTATATTCTCTAAAAAATATTGTTTTTTCTTCAACAGGTGTAAATTGAATTTTACTTGTTGGATTATTGGCAATTGTTTGCAGTTTTACATAATTTTTCAAATCTTTAATTATTGATTTAACTTTTTCGGGCGTTAAATTGGTAAAAGGATAAAAATTAATAAGTGCTGCGGGTTCTTGATCGCTTAATCCGATGCAGGAAGTTTCGAAAAGAGAAAATAAACTACTTTCGCCATAATTACCAAATGTACAGCCGGTTTCTTTTTCAAAGGCCGTTTTTATTTGCTGAAAGCCATTAAACTCTGAAATAATGCTGTTGTTCAAATATATGATATATTTTCCTGTGGGTTGAAGGTGGAAGAAATGGTAAAAGGAAACAACACCTTCAATTTCTATTTTTGAAACACTTAATTTTTGGGCAATTTGAGCAATTGCAATTTCTGAAATATAACCAAACTTATTTTGAAACTCCCAAAGTTTGTTTAAAAGACCTGTTCTATTCATTTGGAAAGAATTTACAGTTTCTGTAATCTAAAGTTACAAAAAAAATAAGTTTTAACGTCTGATTTTTAAATGTTTAAAACGATTTATATTTAATTCAAAGTTTTAGGAAAGTTTTTTAAAAATCGGTAATGAATAAGATAAATATCATGAATTAATCAGGCAAAAGAAGTCGTTTTACTATTATTTAATTTTACGAATTGTGTAATAAAACGAATAATTATCACTTAATAATTTAATTATGTTAAAAAAATTGACTATAAATTAAGTTTAATTTAATAATTTCAACAAGTGTTGATCGGTTTTACTTTTTATATCTACAAAAGAAAACAATCTAAAACAAAATCTTTAGATTGATTTTAAATTAAAATTTAGAATGATTCTATAAAAGTTTTGTGTGAATTGTTACATAAAAATTCGAAAACAAGATTTTTTTTACATTTTTTTTAAGTAAAATAGTGAAAATTTATTGTTTTTTTTAACATAAAAGACCTGAATTACTAAAAATTTGAAAATAAATAAAAATTTTTTCAAAAAAAACCTTTCAAAAAACAGCTAAAATTTAAGTCAAATATTTCAATTTCGAAATCGTTGTAAATGGCATTTTTTTGCATGAAAATTTATTGAAATTTACTTGTGGTTTGAATTTGTGAGCGCTCATATACGTCCTTTTTTAAAAAAATATTAAATTGAATAAATCTTATAAAAAATAGCAATAAGAGCATTTAAAATAGTAATAATTAAATAAAACATACGTAAAAATGAATAAAACGCAATTAAAATGCAATAAAAAATAGTTATCAGATAGGCTCTTCTCATAAAAATATGATATTTGTCATATTTATTAACTATCTTTCGGGGTAAATTTGAATAGGTATTTAGCACAGAAATTGCGATACATTTTTACAAAAAATAACACTTATTTAGTATGAAAGTTATAGATAAAATTGCCTTCTTAAAATCCCAAAGAGAAATAGTTGCTTTAATGGGTGGAGAAGATAGAATTGAAAAGCAACATGCAAAAGGAAAGTTAACTGCAAGAGAAAGAATAAACCTCTTATTTGACGAAGGTACGTTTTATGAGATCGATTCTTTAGTAAGACATCGATCTACAAATTTTGGGATGGAGCATGTTGAAATTGCATCAGATGGTGTAATTGTGGGACACGGATTGATAAATGGAAGAACCGTATTTGCTTTTTCTCAAGATTTTACTTCAAGTGGTGGGGCATTGGGAGAAATGCACGCGACTAAGATTTGTAAGATTATGGATTTAGCGATGAAAGCAGGAGCTCCAGTTGTTGGATTAAATGATTCAGGAGGGGCAAGAGTTGAAGAAGGTGTTGATGCTTTAAAAGGCTATGGAGATGTTTTTTTTAGAAACTCTAGAGCGTCTGGTGTTATCCCTCAAATTTCTGCCATTATGGGGCCTTGTGCTGGTGGAGCTGTTTACTCACCTGCTATGACCGATTTTATTTTTATGGTGAAGAAAACAAGTAATATGTTTATTACCAGTCCATATGTAATTAAAACCGTTACTGGTGAAGAAACTACATTTGAAGAATTAGGAGGCGCAATGGTACACAATTCAAAAAGTGGAAATGCTCATTTTGCCTGTGAAGACGATACTGATTGTATTGAGCAAATTAGAGAGTTACTAGATTATCTTCCAAATAATAATATGGAATTAACGCCAATAATAGAAATGGATGATGATCCAAAAAGATCTTGTGATATTTTAGATACCATTATTCCTGATGATTCTAAAATGGCTTACGATATGAAAGAGATCATTGAAGAGGTATTAGATCAAGGTGTTTTTTATGAAGTACATGAATATTTTGCTGAAAACTGTATTGTTGGATTTGGCAGACTTAATAATCGCTCAGTTGGTATTATTGCAAACCAACCAAATTATTTAGCAGGCTGTTTAGATATAGATGCATCAGATAAGATTAGCCGATTTATACGTACTTGTGATGCTTTTAATATTCCAATTATAACCTTTGTTGATGTTCCTGGGTATTTGCCGGGTGTTCAACAAGAGTGGAGCGGAATTATTAGACACGGAGCCAAATTATTATGGAGTTATTCAGAAGCTACTGTTCCTAAATTTACAGTAGTTGTTCGTAAAGATTACGGTGGAGCTTATGTAGCAATGAGTTCAAAACATTTAGGTGCCGATATGGTTTTTGCTTGGCCAACGGCTGAAATTGCTGTAATGGGAGCTAAAGGAGCTGTAGAAGTAATTTCAACATATAAAAAAGAAATTGCGCAAGCAGAAGATAAAGAAGCAAAAAGACAAGAAAAAATTCAAGAATATGAAACTGCTTTTGGAGTGCCTTATTTAGCGGCACAAAGAGGTTATATAGACGAAGTTATTTTACCTTCTGAAACAAGAGAAAGATTAGTAGCGGCTTTAGAAGCTTTAAGTTCTAAAGTTGAATTAGTGCCAGCAAAAAAACACGGAAACATCCCACAATAAATATATAGGATTATGACATTACATGAAAAAAAGAAAAAAGCAGCAGTAATAGCAGCAACAGTTTATGTTCAAATGGAAGAGAGCAAGGATAAAATAGTACCTCGTTATGGATGGGGTAAAATGGGTTTGGTGAGAAGAATGAATGACAGAGAATTACTATTTAGCAAAGGGAGAACAATAGGAGCTAGAATTATTTAATTTAAAATTACGAAACAATGATATATGATAAACACGGTGCATTAATAATGACCAAAATGGATTATAATGCAGACAGGCCAAAAGCTGAAAATCCGATAAAAATACAAGATTTAAGTTTTCGTGATGGACACCAATCGTTATTTGCAACTAGAGGAAGAACTGAAGATATGATTCCTTTTGCTGAACAAATGGATGAAGTAGGTTTTCATGCAATAGAAACTTGGGGTGGAGCTACGTTTGATACCATGCACAGATACTTAGGTGAAGATCCTTGGGAACGTCTAAGAACATTAAAAAAGTACATGCCTAAAACACCGTTCTTTATGTTGTTAAGAGGTCAAAATGTAGTGGGTTATAGAAATTATGCTGATGATGTTGTTGAAAACTTTGTACAACGCGCCAGTGACAATGGAATGGATATTTTCAGATGTTTTGATGCATTGAATGATTATAGAAATTTTGAAACTGCAGCAAAAGTTGTAAAACGTAATGGTAAACATTTTCAAGGTACAATTTGTTATACACTTACTGAACCAAGATTAGGTGGGGATGTTTATAATATTGATTATTTCTTAAATAAAGCCAAAGAATTAATGCAATTTGGTGTTGATTCTATCTGTATTAAAGATATGGCTGGTTTAATTGCTCCTTATGATATTTATAACTTAGTAGTTGAACTTAAAAAGATTACAGATATTCCTTTAAACTTACATACGCACTTTACCTCTGGTATGGGTGATTTGGCTATTTTTAAAGCCATTGAAGCAGGAATTGATATCGTTGACACTTGTATGTCTCCTTATGCGTATAGAACTTCACATGCTGCGATTGAGCCGTTGGTAATTTCATTATTAGGTACAAATAGGGATACTGGTTTAGATATTAAAAAATTATCAGCTATTAGTGCTCAAATGGAAAAAGTTATTCCAAAATATAGGCACTTAGATAATAGTCCGAAATATTCAATTATTGATATTGATGTAATTTTGCACCAAACACCAGGTGGCATGTTATCTAACTTAGTGAACCAGTTAAAATCGATGGATTCATTAGACAGATTGGATGACGTATTTAAAATGTTACCTAAAGTTAGAAAAGATTTAGGTCAAATTCCTTTGGTAACACCTACAAGTCAAATTGTTGGAGTTCAAACAGTAAATAATGTATTGTTTGATTCTTATGAAGGTGAGTATTCACGTATTACAGAAGAAGTAAAAGATTTATGTTATGGTTTATATGGTAAAACTACGTTACCTATTAACCCAGAACTTAGAAAGAAAGCTTTAAAAGATTACCCAAGAGGTGAGCAACATATTGAATGTAGACCAGGAAGTGTTCTAGAGCCAGAAATGGAAGCTGTAAAAGCAGCTGGGAAAGGACTAGCAAAAGACATTGATGATGAAGTGTTATTGGCATTATATCCTGTAACTGGTAAAAAATTCTTAAAAATCAAGTATGGTTTAGAAGAAATGCCAGCTGATATGAAGGCAAAAACTTTGGAGGATGTTAAGAGAGAGAACGATTTGATAGCGAAAGCCCTAGCAGGCGAACTTACTGCTGAAAAAAAATCAAATGGTGAAATGCGTGAAATAGAAGTGTTTGTAGATGGAGAGTCATTTAATGTTTCAATTCCAAATGTAAAAGCGACTACAAGATCTGTATGGAAAAAGAAAGAATCAAAAGAAGTTATTACCGAAGGGGCAATTACGGCACCAATACCTGGTATGATTGTAGAGTTTAAGAAAAAGAATGGTGATGAAGTAAAAGCTGGTGAAATTGTAGTTGTTTTAGAAGCAATGAAAATGATGAACAATTTTGAAGCAAATAAAGATGGTGTAATTTCAGGAATTAAATTCGAATCTGGAGACAACGTGACTAAAGGAGATATTTTATTTACAATAGATTAAAAAATTTAAACCAGTTCATTAAATAACAATAGCCTAAGAATTTTTCTTAGGCTATTTTTTTTAAAGATTAAAATTGATTCTAAATAGTTAAAAACTAAATTTTATGCCAACTATAAAATTTCTTCCAATATTTTGAATCCCGTCTGCTTTTAAGCGCGACAGGTGTGCGATATAACTTTCATCAAATAAATTATTGGCGTTTATGTTGATGTCAAAATTTGTTTTTCCAAATTTAATAGCGCCTCCAAAACCAATATTTACCAAGGAATAACCTTTGGATGCAGTTTCAAATCCGCTGACATTATTTTGTTTGAAGGTGCTTGAAACATTCAATGAGGCAAACCCATCGGACAGCCAATTTTTGATGTTAAATTCCGTTCTTAAGGTATTGTACCAATTGTTGGCAGGAATTAAAGGCAAATAATCACCGTCTTGTTTTTCTCCGGTTACTGTTTCAAAACTGCTTTCTATATGCAACCAATCTAAAGGATGCGGGTGAAAATGCACGCCAATTTCACCACCATATAATTTTGCGTCATTTTGAATATAGTTAAAAACATCATTGTCTTCAAGCATTTCACCAGTTGGCGACGTGTAAATATAATTGTTCACATGATTGTAAAAACCATTCGCAAAAAATTCAAAATGATCTGTGTTGTATTCAACATTTAAATCGGTTTGTATATTTTGTTCTGTCTTTAAATTGCTGTTTCCAATTTCATATCTGTTGGTTCCTTCATGAACGCCATTAGAGGTTAGTTCAGCCAAATTAGGCGCTCTAAATCCAGTTGCGACATTTAATCGAACAATTAAATGGTCATTTAAATTGGTTTTATATCCCAATGAGGCATTAAAACTATTATAGGATTTATCAATGGCTTCAAAAGAACCTTCTTCGCCAATAGCGCCATTGGCTTCCGTAGAAATTGCCCTATTGTCGAAACGCAATCCGGCCAATATTACATTAGAGTTCCACTCATAATTGGCAGTTCCGAAAAAGCCTAAATCATTGGTCAGTGCATCAGGAATTAAATATTCTTCCCCAAAATTTTTGTTGTTTTGGTGCATTCCCTGAATACCTATGATGGTTTCTAATTTGCCGTATTTTGGCAAATGGTATTTTGCATCGTAATTAAACGTATTCAGTTTCATATGTAAAACGGCAACATTGCTATCTTCAAACTCGCTTCTTTCGTTAGCGATATAACCAAAATCAACATCTAGTTTTGAATTTTTAAAAAATAAAATATTGTTAAAACTCAATAAATGATTAAAAACACCTTGTTTTGGATATATAGTTTCTTTGCTTGTTGTTTGTTCGGCAACACCATCTTCAGGCATTCCCAAATCCAATTTATTGTAATTGTATCTGAAAACACTGGAGATTTTTGAATCGCTGTAACCAATCCCTGTTTTAAAATCAGTTTCATTATAACGTGTGTTTGTTACGCGATCTCCATTTGCAATTTTATAATCGGAATGCGTATTGTAACTTCCTCTAGCCAGGAATTTCCAATTTTCGGATGAGGTTTTTAAACCTATTGAAGTATTGCTTCCAGCCGTGTTTGAAAATAATTTCTGATCAAAATTTGCAACAAAAGTGGTGGCTTCAGCAAATTTTTCCGGAATAAAATACAAGACGCCGCCCAAAGCATCGGAACCATAAAGCAAAGATGCCGGGCCTTTGATCACTTCAACGCTTTCAATTCCCGAATCGTTTAATCCCAAACCATGCTCGTCTCCAAACTGCTGATTTTCAATCCGAACGCCTTGCGAATAAACCAATACGCGATTGCCGCTTAATCCACGAATCACTGGTTTTCCTATGGAAGTTCCTGTGGAAACTTGCGAAATTCCGGGGATGGTTGTGAGCCCTTCAATAAGTGTTGAGGTTCCTTTTCGCTGTAAGGTTTTAATGCTTTCATGTTCCACCTTCATCACATTTTGTGATTGCAATTTGTTAAAAACGGTGGAGACAATGACTTCATCCATTTTAAAAACAGCTTCTTCCAAAGTGAAATTCAGGATGGTTTCTTTTGCTGATAATGCAATAGTTTTTACTTGGGTTTTAAAACCCATGAAAGCAACAGTAATTTTAATGGCATTATTGGGTAAATTGGTTAATTCATACAAGCCATTTTCATTTGTTGAAGTTCCTTTTTGAAGGTCTTCAATATAAACCGTAACGCCGAATAAAGGCTCGTTTTGGCTATTTGTGATTTTGCCCGAAATTTTGTTTTGCGAATGTGCAACAAAGGATAATCCTATTGAAAATAGGATAGTTATATATAATTTCATTTGTAGTTTGCTATTGGTTTATTAATGGTCAAATGGAATTCGCATTTTTTGCTCGGTGTTTTTATCGAGTTTTTGATATGCTCATTTCATGTGAGTTTTTTTATTGATAACTTAGTATAATAGGTTGTTATATCAATAAAAATGGTGGCGCTCTGGAGGATTTGTAATGAAATTTTGCAGGAACTGTTTGTGCTTCTGCAGTAATTATAGTTTCTTGATTTTCACGTTTATCAGTTAGATGAATTTCTGAAGAAAAATCAATTTTATTTGTATTTATTTTAAAATGTAAAACGGAACAGTTTATTTCATGATTGTCAAAATGTATAAGATTTTGAGCTTTACAAACCGAATGTTCATGCTTTTTAAATGAATGATTAAACTGTACCGCAAAGGGCAGCAGTACAGTTGTAATCAGTACAATAGAAATTATATTTTTAAGAAAATGTTTAATCTTGTTCTAATTTTAGTTTGCTAAACTACAAAATTAAAACTAATTTTTCACTCCCAATTTTCCTAAAATTACTTCTAACAAGCACCATTTTGTGATGGAAGATTGTAACAAATTGGCTCCAACAAATGTGGTAAGCCACAGCCAGTCTACATTTACTTTTACGGCAAGTAATAAGCTAATTAGTATAAATGTGCCCGCAACGGCTCTTACTATTCTGTTTTTCATTTTCTTGGTATTTTTTATTATTATCTGTTTTTAGGTAGCTGGTATTTATGTTTTTTAAAACTTGAAACTTGAAACTAGAAACTAGAAACTTTCGTCTTTCTAACTTTCAGCTCAATTTGATTTTTCTATATTTAAGACAACGACGTGAATTTTTGACAATGTTTTTTGTTTTGCGTTGAATTCATCGGCCCTTATAAAAAATGCATCTACATTTGTTTTAGGCACAAAAGCAAAGAAAATGATGGATTGACTTTCGTCCATTTCGCTGGCGAACCAGTTGCTTTCAAAGGAGACTTCAGACAAATCTCTAAAACCGTGCACATCTTTATAAGAATATATGTGAATATCTGATTTCTTCAACAGGAGTTTTATGTCTTTAGAAAACTCCTGAATAGCGGTTATGACAAGTAATTTCATATGTTATATTTTTTATTTTTTAATAATCATGCCTTGATTGGCTGGCTGCTTCATCGGAATTTACTTCACGACACTTAAATTTATTTTGGTGTTCAGTGATGTGCTTCGCAATTGTATCACATTTCCGTTATGCTTATTTCACTATTCTTCTGATTTTAATTTATCGTTGTTATCCGAGTTATTTTCCCATTTCTTTTTTTCGGTCATATAGTAAATCATTGGAACCACAATAAGGGTTAACATCGTTGAAACGATTGCTCCTGCGACTAACGAGATTGCCAACCCTTGGAAAATTGGATCAAACAAAATAATGGATGCACCTATGACCACGGCTCCGGTTGTCAGTAAAATTGGCGTGGTTCGCACGGCACCGGCATCAATAATGGCTTGTTTTAAAGGAATTCCGTCGTTTAATCGAATTTCAATAAAGTCGATCAGCAATACCGAATTTCGAACCATAACGCCCGCCAAAGCAATCATACCAATAAATGAGGTTGCGGTAAAAAAGGCGCCCAATATCCAATGGCCCAATACAATACCTACCAATGAAAGCGGAATGGCAAGCATCATAACCAATGGCGTTTTAAAGTTTTGGAACCAGCCAACAATTAACATATAAATGATAATAATAACCACCAAAAATGCGGTTCCTAAATCTTGGAAAACTTCTAAGGTAATTTGCCATTCTCCATCCCATTTTACTGCAAAATTACTTTCGTCAGCAGGTTGTTCCAAATAAAGTTCATCAAGTTTGTAGCCTTTCGGCAACTCAATTTTTTGCAATTTTTCTTTCATTCCCAAAATGGCATATACCGGACTTTCCAATCCGCCAGCCATATCTGCTGTGACATAAACCACTCTTTTTTGATCTTTTCGATAGATCGATTTTTGTAAAGTATCTTGTTTTATGGTCACCAAATCACTGATCGGAATAACATTGCCCTGACTTCCTTTAATTTTGATGTTTTGAATGTCTTGCAAACTGGTTTTATCGGCATCGCTTAAAGCCAAAACAATATCCACCTGATCAAAAGAATTTTCATCATATAAATAGGAGATTGGATATTCTTTTAGCAGATACGTCAAATTCCCAACAATTTGCTGTGGCGCAATTCCGTTAAGCATCGCTTTTTCCCTGTCAATTTCAAGTCGGTATTCAGTTTGTGCATCTTCAACCATCCAATCAATATCCACCACATCTGTGGTGTTTTCCAAAATTTGCTTCACCTGGTTTGCCACTTTAATTTGTTCACCATAATCTGGGCCGTAAACTTCTGCAACGAGTGTTGACAATACTGGCGGTCCAGGCGGAACTTCCACCAATTTTACATTGGCACCATATTTTTTGGCAATTTTTATAATTCCGGGACGAACTTTTTTTGCGATGTCGTGACTTTGTAAATCCCTATCTTCTTTCAGTAACAAATTCACCTGAATATCGGCCATATTGCTGCCGCCTCGAATATCGTAATGACGCACCAATCCGTTAAACGTAATAGGGGCAGAGGTTCCAATATAATTTTGGTAATTGATAACCTCAGGCGTGGTTGCAACATATTGTGCAATTTCCTGGGTTACCGCAGCAGTTCTTTCCAGCGTAGTTCCTTCTGGCATGTCAATAACCACCTGAAATTCGTTTTTGTTGTCAAAAGGCAACATTTTTACGGCTACAGATTTTGTGAAGAACATCAATACGGATCCTGCCAATAAAACCAAAGTAATTCCTATGGTTACCAAACGTTTTGTCCGACTGTCTAAAAGAGGCTGTTCTAATTTTTTATAGATTTTATAAATCATTCCAGCTTCTAAACCTTGTTCTTTTTTATGTTCTTGAGAATCTTTTTCACGCAATAAATGATAACCTAAATAAGGTGTAACTGTTAAAGCGACAAAAAGCGACAAAATCATGGCAATTGACGCGCCAATTGGCATCGGACTCATATAAGGTCCCATCATTCCCGAAACAAAAGCCATCGGTAAAATTGCGGCAATTACCGTAAAAGTGGCCAAAATGGTCGGATTTCCTACTTCATTAATCGCATAAATAGCCGCTTGTTTAAATGGCAATCGCTTCATTTTAAAATGCCTGTGCATGTTTTCGGCGATAATAATACTGTCGTCAACCACAATTCCTACCACAAAAACCAAGGCAAACAACGTAATTCGGTTTAAGGTATAACCCAATAAATAATAACTGAATAACGTTAAGGCAAACGTTAATGGCACCGAGAAAAACACCACCAGTCCACCACGCCAGCCCATCGCCAGCATCACTAAAATAGTTACTGCCAAAATGGCCACGCCCAAGTGAAGCAACAATTCTCCCACTTTATGCGAAGCGGTTTCGCCATAGTTTCTGGTAACATCTACGTGAACATCAGCAGGAATTATAGTTTGTTTTAAGTTCTCTACCCTTTCCAAAATCTTATCGGAAATTTTCATCGCATCGGCACCTTTTACTTTTGCGATTGAAAGTGTAACCGCATTGTATTCACCCGAATTAGCAGTGTATTTTTCGTTATTTTTCCCATAACCAAATGATACATAGCTATTCGGTTTTTCCGGGCCATCTTGTATGGTGGCAACCTGTTTTAAATAAACGGGCATGTTATTATGAACGCCAACCACCAAATTTTCAACATCTTCCGATGAGGTTAAAAATTTTCCTGTAGTGATTAAATATTCCTGGTCATTTTGTACAAAACTGCCCGATTGTGAGCTGCTGTTATTGGCCTGGATCATTTGCATAATTCCCAATGCGTCAATGCCATTTTCAGCCATTTTATCTTTGTCCAAAACCACTTTCAATTGCCTGTTTCTTCCTCCAATGACTTTGGTGATAGAAACATCTTTTACTTTTTCAATTTCAGAAGTAACTTCTTCCGCAATTTGGCGAATTTGAAAATCGTTATAATTCTCGCTCCAAAAAGTAAGTCCAAGCATTGGAACATCATCAATAGACCTGGTTTTTACCAAAGGTTGCGTAACGCCCGGAGGAAACATTCCCTGATGGCGCATCAGCTCATCATACAATTTCACATACGAGCGTTCGGTATCTTCACCCACATAAAATTGCACAATAATCATCGATTGTCCGTTCATCGCAATACTGTGAACGTGCTGCACGCCTTTTATGTCGGAAATAATTTTCTCCAACGGCTTCACCACGCGGCTTTCCACTTCGGTTGGACTCGCTCCCGGATAACCAACCAAAACGTCGGCCATAGGAACAATAATTTGTGGTTCTTCTTCTCTTGGAATGAGAAATGAACTATAGATGCCAATCGCCATCAACGCCACCATCAACAAGATAGTCAGCTTAGAATTGATGAATATATTGGCTATTTTACCTGAAATTCCTTCTTGCATTTTTAATTGTTTAAAGTTTAAAGTTCAAAAGTTTAAAGTTTTTTTAAATACTGAAAACTTTGACTATTAACTGATTACTGATTTTTTTTATTTATTTGGGCCTGCCCGCCTTTTCGGTGGGCGTGTCCCTCCCGAAAAGGTCGGGCCGGGCTTTCGGCTAAATCTTTTGTTCCGCTGCGCTTCACAAAAGGATACCGCCTCAATCCCTCACGCGGATTTCCTATTAACAATATTTTTATACAAACAATTTTGTATAAAGTCCAATTATTCAACTCCCTTCCCATCGTGAAGGGCTTGGGATGTGATAACTTTCGCGCCATTATACAATTTTCCTTCTGCAGAAACAATAAATTGCTCATTTGCAGCCAATCCCGACAACACTTCTACATTGTCTCCAAAAGTTTTTCCTATTCTCAACCATCTTAAAATGGCTACATTTTCATTCCCAATGGCATAAACACCAGTTAATTGCCCTTGTTTTACCAAAGCGCTTTCCGGAACTAAAATCAGGTTTGATTCCGTTGCCTTTTCAACAGGAAATTGCACTGATGTATACATTCCCGAAAGTAATTTTGCATCGGTTTTGTCTAAAACCACTTTCACCAAATATTGTCCGCCTGTATTTTTTGCGGAAGTACTCACTTCAGTTACGGTTCCCGTTAAAATTTCATTGGTCGATTTCACAACTACATTGGCGGTTGTTCCCGATTTAATTTTTGTAATTTCAGATTCAGGAACCAAAGCAGTTACTTGAAAACTGCCTGGAGTTTCTATGCTTATCAAAGGCATTCCCGGATTTGCCATATCACCTTTGTTGATAAATTTTCCGGTGACAACACCACTAAAAGGTGCTGAAATATTGGAGTAGGACAGTTGTGCATTTACCTGATTTTTCATTTGGTTGGCACCTTCCAGTCTTGCTTTTGCCATTTCATAATTGGCAGTCATATCATCCATTTCTTTTTGGGAAACACTTTTTTGTTCTTGCAATGCTTTAAAACGGTTGTAATCTTTTTCGGCATTTTTAAAAGCGGCTTTTGCTTCGGTAATTGAAGCCGTAACTTGTGCGCTTTGTGCTGAAATATCGGCGCTGTTAATGCGCAATAACAATTGTCCTTTGGAAACTTTATCCCCAACATTTACGTAAGTTTCTGTGACATAACCCATCATACGAGTGCTTAGGTTGGCATTTTGAACTGCTTCAATTTTACCACTTGCCGATAAAAATGAGCTACCTTCAGCTGATGGCGTGCTTACTGTTGCGGCAATAGCTGGTGTAATGTCCTTTGATGCTGCTTTATCTTTCCCGCAACTTGCCACTAAAATGATGGCTGCAATTGCGAATATTGTTGTGATTTTTTTCATTGATTTTATAATTTAAGAATGATTTTATATTTTATTTTTGTGATGTTTACCGACTTATTTTGTTAAAAATGCCACGTAAGCTTTTGTGAAATTATAGTTAAAAACAGTTTGTAAGTATTCCAATTGTTTTTGCATATATTGTGTTTCTGAAATCAGCAAATCGGACGTTTTTTCCAAGCCTTGTTCAAACCTGTTTGTTCTTATTCTTAAAGCTTCTTTTGATTGTTCCGAAGCCAAATTTGTAAGAATCAACTTATTTTCAGCATCTTTAAGCTGACGTTTGGCCATATTAAAATCTAAATTGCTCTGATTTTTATATTGTTCCAAACCAATTTCTGCTTTGTCAAGTTCGGCCTTGCTTTTTTGAATTTTTCCTATGCGTTTATAACCGTCGAACACATTCCACGACAATTGGGCGCCCACCAAATAACCTTTTGCATCGGTCCCAAAAATTTGGTCGTCGTACATTTCATAGCTTCCAAAAGCATTTAAGCTTGGTAAATAGCTCATTTGGTTTGCTTTATGCATATTGTTGTATGCTTCGGTGCTTTGTTGCATTGCATCAATATCAGCCCTGTTTTGGGAAAGGTTTTCATTATAAATGGCCAAATCCAATTCGGCTTTTAGTTCTGAGGAAGGTTTTAAAACCACTTCATTTTGCTCGCCCATTAAAAATTTCAGATTGTCTGAGGCATTTTGCACACTGCTTTTGGCGCTTAACAACTGATTTTCAACTTCTGTCATATGAACTTCCACCGATAAAATATCGGCTTTTTGCATATAGCCTTGTTTAAAATTATTGTCCGCTATTTTTTTGTTTTCCAGTGCGGCTTCTTTGGCCTTTTCCAAAACTTCCACTGCTTTATAAGCAACCTGCAATTGCATATAGGCTTTGGTCACTTCCAGTTTTATGTAATCTTTTGTGCGTACCGACTGCAATTCAACCGCCTGCATTTTTGATTTTGCGGCTTTTCGCATAAACAATCCGTCAGCATTAAAAATAGGTTGCTGAATTTCGATTTTTGTGGCGAAATTTTTAATTTCATTCGGATCGTTTAGGAGTGCTGGATTAAAATCTGCCTGTGTCAATATTTCCTGATTTAATTTTGAACCAAATGCCATTAACGGATTTGTGGTTGCTATGGCCGTATGGGAAATGGAAATATTTGGTAAAAAAATGGAATTTGTCTGATTAAAATCGGCCTTGGCAGCATTGTAATCTTGGTCTGATATTTTAATTGCATAATTATTCTTTTCAACTTTTTCCAACACTTCTTCAAGAGAAATTATTTCTTGTTGCGCGCTAATAATTAATACGTTAAAAAGAAAAAACACAATGAATATACTTTTTTTTAGTTGCATCTATATTGTTTTTTTTGTTCGACGCAAAAGTAGTTGGGGCTGAAACGTAACGCAGTCGTAAACGTTACAGAGATATGTAACATTTATGACACGAAGTTATCTTGTAACAACCTACTCGTTAAGTTACTAAATGAACCTTAATAAAAAAATGATTTTAAAATAAATTGTAAGATTTATTAAGAAAGAAAGCCGGCAATAACCTTTGTCTTGGGAAATTTTTCCAAAATAATTTTGATAAATACCGTTAAAGGAATGGCCATGATTAGGCCCGGTATTCCCCAAATGTAACCCCAAAGCATCAGCATCACCAAAATGGTAATAATGTTGATAGAAAAGGATCTTCCCATAAAAATAGGTTCTAAAATACTGCCAAACAATACCTGAACTCCTGTGATTGAAAGTATGAAAAAGAATAAAATACTTGTTGTATCAAGCTGTACAAAGGCAAACAACGATAATAAAATTACACATACAAAAGAACCGACCATTTGCACAAAATTGATGATAAAAGCAAATAATCCCCAAAATATTGGAAAATTGACGTCGAAAAACACGCAAGCCAAACCAGTGCCAATTCCTGTGAGAAGGCTGACAAATATTTTTACTTTTATGAATGTAAGTAAATCTTTTTCAATTTTCATGAATGTTTTTACGGATGCGTACTTTTGTTTGAGGATGGTATTATTCAATAATTTTTCAAAATTGATGGACTCGGCAAGCCACAGAATAACGAAGAAAGCCGTCATTAATGTCATGGTTAGTGTTTTGCTTATAAAATCTAATGTTGATCCAAAGTTTTTTGAAACGCTTTCTTTTTGAAATATGTTTGAAAATATATTTTCGCTTTCATTGAAGTATTCAATGCCGAAAAATTGCTCTATGGAAGTCATTAAATTTAGAACTTTTGTTTCCGCTTTTTCCAGAAAAAGGTTGTCAGTAGCTAAAATTTCTCTGCTAGACAGTTTTACCAATTCTCCACCTATTTTAAACAATGCGGCAAAAATGAGGATGACCACAAAAATACTGATAAATTTTGGCACTTTTCGTTTGTTAAACCAACGCATGAGCGGCAAAAACAACAAGGCAATAAACATGGAAGCCACCAACGGAATGAAAATAAAGGACAATATTTTTAGCAAATAAAAAATAAACGGAATTACAATAATGAGTAAAAGAATATTTGTTGTTTTTCTATTTTCCATAGTTTCTATTTAATGAACTGGTTATGAACTGGTTTAAACTTTTTTCAATTGGCTACAAAATGTTATTTTTCACTCACTTTTTGTCTTTTTTGAACTCCGTAGCGATGCTTTTTTGAACTCCGTAGCGATGCTATGCAGTTAAAAAAAGCCTTCAATTGAGCAAAAAATTCCTATTTTTCGCTTCAATCAAAAAAGTTTAAATAAGTTAAATCAATATGATTTTACAATTCAATAAAAAATAATTTTAATTATCCGTTGTTTTTTCTTCCTTTATTTTTTCGTCATCTATAGTTGGATTGCTGACATGAATGAGGTTTTTACCTTTTCTTACCCTCATGTTTAAAGCTTCAACGCCCAATGAAAATGCGATGGCAAAATACAAATAGCCTTTTGGGATGGCACCAACTTGTTGGCCCAATATTTCTGCGTGTGATAAATGTGCGCCTTCTGTAATAAGCATAAAACCTATTAAAATTAAGAAAGACAGTGCCAGCATTTGAATGGTTGGATGCGCGTTTACAAACCTACCAACAGGTGTGGCGAAAATCATCATGATAACCATGGAGATTACCACAGCGGTTACCATAATAATTAAAGCGCCTTTTATTCCGTTGGTCATACCCACGGCAGTTAACACAGAATCAAAAGAAAAAACGATGTCAATCATCACAATTTGTATGATTACGCCTCGCAACGTTGAAAACTTTATTTTATCTGGAGAGGTTGCCCCGTGCTCAATACCTTCCACTTTATCCCTAATTTCGCTAGTGCTTTTGTACAATAAAAAGAGTCCGCCCAATATTAAAATGATGCTTTGGCCAGTGATCCCAAATTTTAACCAAGACAAGTTAATGGTGTAAAAAGGATCTTTCATTGAAATTAAGTAGGAAATACCAAATAACAATGCAATTCTAAAGAGCATAGCCAAAACCAAACCTATTCTGGTGGCCTTTTTTATTTGGTCTTTTGGCAGTTTTCCGGCGGCAATAGAAATAAAAATAATATTGTCAATTCCTAAAACAATTTCTAAAAAAGTAAGTGTTAAAAGCGCTATCCAGGCGTCTGCGTGTAAAAATATTTCCATAAAATGTTAGTTTGATGTTTTTGTAATTTCACCTTTTTGAACATAATTCGAATGTCCGATCACCGCTTCAAATTTGTAAGAATCGTCTTTGATACTTGTGATTTTGATATGAATGGGATCTTCATCAATGGCGTTTTTTGGATGCAACATTTTAAGCGTGTAATTAAAATTGTTTTTCCATGAGATTGAAAGTGTGTCAATTTTGTCTTCATATTTTTCAATCTGAATAGAATCTTGTCTGATAATAATGGTTTTTTCATAACCCTGACCGGCAGGAATTTCAAAGGTTCCCGATTTAAAACGGTCAGCATTTGATCCTTCATTTTCAATAGTTCCTGATTTAGAATTTTCTGGTTTGTTCGATTCATTTTTACATGACAATATTGCTAAAAGCAATAAGGACAACAGTATGATTTTTTTCATTATATTCCGGTGTAATTACTTGGTGTGATATCTTTTAATTCCTTTTTAATGTCGTTTGAAACGCGTAAACCATCAATAAAATCGGCCATCGATTTTTGGGTGATTTTTTCGTTTGTTCTTGTCAGTTCTTTTAAAGCTTCATAGGGATTTGGATACGCTTCTCTTCTCAAAATTGTTTGAATGGCTTCTGCAACCACCGCCCAATTATTTTCCAAATCTTCTGCAAATTTTTCTTTGTTGATGATTAATTTGTTCAATCCCTTTAACGTTGAATTAAAGGCAATAATTGTGTGGGCAAAAGGAACGCCAATATTTCTGAGCACGGTAGAGTCGGTTAAATCGCGTTGCAGTCTGGATAAAGGCAGTTTGGCTGATAAATGTTCAAAAAGCGCATTTGCAATTCCTAAGTTTCCTTCAGAATTTTCAAAATCAATCGGATTCACTTTATGCGGCATAGCAGACGAACCAACTTCACCTTCTTTAATTTTTTGTTTAAAATAATCCATAGAAACATAGGTCCAAATGTCTCGATCAAAATCAATAAGAATCGTATTGATACGTTTTAATGCATCAAAAATTCCAGCTAAATGATCATAATGTTCAATTTGGGTGGTTGGAAATGAATGGTGTAAACCCAAAACTTGCTCCACAAAACGGGTTCCGAAAACTTTCCAGTCTGTTGTTGGAAAAGCCACTTTGTGCGCATTGTAATTTCCTGTTGCGCCACCAAATTTTGCGGCGTAAGGAATGTTTTTCAGTTGTTTTAATTGCTGCTCAATACGTTCCACAAAAACGGCGATTTCTTTTCCCAATCGGGTTGGAGATGCCGGTTGTCCGTGTGTTCTTGCTAACATGGGAATTTCCGCCCAATCTGTTGCCAGTTGGTTGAGTTTATCTAAAATCGACTTCAATTCCGGATAATAAACTGCTTCAAAAGCATCTTTTATGGACAGTGGAATTGAGGTGTTGTTAATATCTTGCGAGGTCAATCCGAAGTGAATAAACTCCTTATATTTATGAAGTTGTAAGGCCTCAAATTTTTCTTTGATAAAGTACTCAACCGCTTTCACATCGTGGTTGGTAATATTTTCAATGTCCTTAATATTTTGTGCATCTTCCGTAGAAAAATTGCTATAAATTTTTCTTAATTCCTCAAAAAGTAAACTATCAAAATCAGCCAATTGCGGCAATGGAATTTCACATAAAGCAATAAAGTACTCAACTTCTACTTTTACGCGGTATTTGATGAGCGCTTCTTCAGAAAAAAAGAGTGCTAATGGTTCAACTTTGTTTCGGTATCGGCCGTCAATTGGTGATATGGCATTCAAATTGGTTAAAGACATTTTTTAGTTTTGTGTTGAAAGGTGTAAAATTAATCAAATAAATAATAGTTTGAAGTAAAAAGTTATTCAGTTTAAAAGTTTTAAAGTTCAAGTAATAAAGGAAAGCTTAAAAAACCATTATTAAAAGCAGTGTTTAATAAACTATTATAACAATCATTTGCTGAAACTAAATCAGGTTTGCCTAAATGAGGAAAATTTTGTATCTAAATTAGCGTAAAAAGCCTTACTATTTAACTCAGTTCTTGTTAAGCAACGTTTTTACTATTAAATTGCTTAATTTCATTTAATTCAATTTCTTTCATTTCTTTTCCTTCCTCAATATCAAAGTCATCTTGAATTCCAAGCCAAAATTTGGCAGAGTTTCCAAAATATTTACTCAATCTTAAAGCGGTGTCTGCGGTTATTCTTCGATTTCCTTTTATAATTTCTGAAATACGAGTTTGTGGAATTTTTAAATCTTTAGAAAGTCGATATGCAGTAATTTCTAAAGGCTCAAGAAACTCATAAAATAAAATTTCTCCAGGATGTACATTTGCTAATTTTTCCATTTTTTTAATGATAATCAATTATTTTAGTTTCACTTGCGTTTCCATTTTCCCAATCGAAAATAATTCTCCATTGCTTATTAATTCTAATACTGTAAAATTTACTCAGATTTCCAGTTAATTTTTCAAGTCGATTGGATGGTGGAATTCTCAAATCAGCAATATCTTGAGCGTTATTTATCATTCTCAGTTTACGCCGACTAATATTTTGAATTTCTAGAGACATTTTTTTTACTCTAATACCATTCCAAATCATTTCTGTCTCTTTCGAGCCAAAGGATACAATCATATCTTTTACGTTACTAACGTCAAAAGTAATTAATTCTTTTGAATTATCAAATTTTTTTGGGTAATGTTGCCTAACAAGGCGTTACATTTAAACAGATTCACAATTTAACCTTGTTCTTTTTTATTTTTTTAGGCGTTAACTTATAGAGCAAATAGGCAAAACCTACAATTACATGCAGAATCACCACAACCATAATGGTATAATACCAAAAATTTGAAATTTCCATAATTAAAAATTATGTATAAATTTACAAAAAGTTTAGCATATCTTTAAATTTTTAAAATTCACGAATTATGAAGTCTGTAATTTTAATATTTATGATACTTTTATTCAGTATTTCAGGTATTTCTCAACAAGTTTATTCCAAAAAACAACCATTCGCGCATACTTTTTCCATTGTTGCCAGAGATACGGTTACGGGCGAAATGGGCGTTGCGGTACAATCGCATTGGTTTTCTGTAGGCAGTGTGGTCACTTGGGGACAAGCGGGCGTTGGCGTTGTTGGCACGCAATCGTTTGTGAATCCGTCTTTTGGCCCAAGAGGTTTAAGTTTGCTGGAAAACGGTTTAACGCCAAAAATGGCGGTGGAAACTTTATTGAAATTGGATGAAGGAAGAGAAGTGCGGCAGTTGGCAATTTTGGATGTACACGGAAATGTGGAAGCATTTACTGGGAAAAATTGCATTGAAGCCGCCGGACATATAGTTGGTGATCAATTTTCTGTTCAGGCAAATTTAATGGATAAAAATACTGTTTGGCCAGCCATGGCTGAAGCTTTTAAAAAATCAACAGGATCTTTGGCCGAACGCATGTTGGCGGCGATGGAAGCAGCCCAAAATGAAGGCGGCGATATTCGCGGCAAACAATCTGCCGCTATTTTGGTGGTAAAAGCTAAAACAACAGGAAACAGTTGGGAAGATAAAGTGGTGGATTTGCGTGTGGAAGATAGTGAAAATCCGCTGAAGGAAATGCGCAGGTTGCTCACCATCCACACCGCTTATGATTTTATGAATAAAGGCGATTTGGCCGTGGAAGTGGGCAATAATAGCTTAGCGAAAGAACATTATATGAAGGCGCAACAATTAAATCCGGATAATTTGGAAATGAAATATTGGTATGCCGTAACTTTGGCGAATAACGGAGAATTTAATGAAGCAAAAGCCATTTTCAAAAACATTTTCAAGCAAAACAGCAAATGGAAAGAATTAACGCCAAGATTGGTTAAACCTAAATTATTAACCATTTCTGAAGAACAATTACAGGAAATTTTAAAATTATAATTTATGAAAAAAGTATTATTCACAATTTTAGCCATATTCATTTTAATTCAATTTATACGACCTGCTAAAAATGATTCAAAAAATGAAGTAAATGCCTTGAGCACGGTGATGGAAGTTCCTGTTGAAGTGAATAAAATAATCCAAACATCTTGCGCCGATTGTCATTCAAATTCCACAAAATATCCTTGGTACAATGAAATCGCACCTGCATCCTGGTATTTGGCGCAACATGTGAAAGAAGGAAAGGAAAATTTGAATTTTTCTGAATGGACCGCTTATAATAAAGACCAGAAAGAACATCTTTTAAAAGATTTAAAAGAAGTTTTAAATGAACGTGAAATGCCATTCAAAAGTTATTTATTGATTCATAAGGACGCAAAATTGACAGAGAATCAATATCAAATATTGTACGATTGGGTAAATACCATAAAAGTGGAATAAATAGATCAAGATGAAAAAATTATCCTTTAGAAGTTTGAGCATTTTTCTGTTATTGTTTGTTTCAATAAGCGGAATGGCACAGGAAAAAATAAACCAGTTGGATGCGCAGGGAAGACGCACCGGCGTTTGGAAAAAATACTATGACAATAATAATATTCGTTATGAAGGCCAGTTTAAGGCGGACAAGGAAATGGGTGTTTTTAACTATTATAGCGAACTAAATAGTGAGCATCCAATGATTGTTAAAATTTTTTCTGAAGGCAACGATAATGCCAAAGTCAGTTATTTTTATGAAGATGGAAAGTTGCAAAGTGAAGGAACTATGAACGGTAAAAATCGCTTGGGAAAATGGAAGTATTTTAATACCGACGGAAAAACGATTGTTTCAGAAGAAAATTATGAAAAAGGTTTGCTTAACGGGATTGCAACAACGTATTTTGCACCCGGAAAAATAGCTGAAACAGCAAACTATAAGAAAGGGGAATTGCACGGCAATGTACTACGTTATTCTTCTGAAGGAATTTTACTGGACGATTTGCAATACCAAAACGGAAAATTGCACGGACCGGCTAAATATTACAATGTCGCCGGAACTTTGGTTCGTAAAGGCATTTATGAAAATGATCAAAAGGTTGAGAATTGGGAATATTTTGAAAATGGAGAACCTATTACTCCAAAGAAAATAAAGGAATAATTTAATAAAAAACGCCATAAATTGAACATCGAAAAAATTTTTAGCAACAATAAAAAATGGATTGAAGACAGGCTCAATATCGACGAAAATTATTTTAAAAACCTGTCCACGGGCCAAAATCCAGAAATTTTATATATCGGCTGTTCAGATAGCCGTGTTTCTGCGGAAGAACTCATGGGCGTTCGGCCTGGAGAAGTTTTTGTGCACAGAAATATCGCTAATATGGTGCCAAACACCGACTTAAATGTGATGTCTGTTATTAATTTTGCGGTAAGCCATTTAAGAGTGAAACACTTGGTTATTTGTGGCCACTATAATTGTGGCGGTGTAAAAGCGGCCATGCAATCGGAAGATTTGGGATTGTTAAATCCTTGGTTAAGAAATATTCGCGATGTGTACAGATTGCATAGAAAAGAACTCAATTCAATTGCTTGTGTAGATGAAAAATACAACAGGTTGGTGGAATTAAATGTACAGGAACAATGTGTAAATGTGCTAAAAACCTCCGATGTGCAAAAAGCATTGCTTGAAAAACGAATCACCGTTCACGGATGGGTATTTGACATACATTCAGGAAAATTAATCGATTTAAAAATTGATTTTGAAAAAATATTGGAAAATATCAGGGAAATTTACCGTTTGCATTAATGAGTTTTCATATGAATTTAAATCCGTTAGTTTCCACAGTTTGGCTTTTTGAAAATCTTGAAAACCCAAACCTGGTTATTTTAGACGCCAGCCCTAGGGAAAATAAATCCAATTTAACACCCCAATTTACGAATATTCAAATTAAAGGTGCCCGCTATTTTGATATGGAAAGGGTTTTTTTCGACAAGGAAAACGCCATTCCAAATATGATTGATTCCCAATGAAAAGGTTTTTGAAGAAGAATGTCGAAAACTGGGGATTAACAATACCAGCTTAATAGTTGTTTACGACAATTTAGGCGTTTACACGAGTCCGAGAGTTTGGTGGCTATTTAAGGTGATGGGACACCATGAAATTACGGTTTTGGATGGCGGATTGACGGCCTGGAAAAACGCGAATTTTCCAACACAACTCATAGAAAATAACAAAACGGTTTTAGGGAATTTTTTAGCGCAATACAAATCGGATTTGGTTGTTGATTCCGTGGCCATTTTAGAAAATATCGAATCAAAAAAAATGCTGGTTGTTGACGCCCGTTCAAAAGAAAGATTTAAAGGACTTATTCCCGAGCCAAGAGAAAATATGAGTAGCGGACACATTCCAAATTCCATAAATCTTCCGTTTGAAAAAGTGTTGCATCAGGGAAAAATGAAACCAAAAGAGGCACTGAAAAAAATTTTCAAAAATTTAAAAATTGAGAATAAACCCTTGGCTTTTACTTGTGGTTCCGGAATTACGGCCTGCATTATTTTGTTAGCAAGTGAATTAGTTTCAGAAAATAAAAATATTTTATACGATGGTTCTTGGTCTGAATGGGGACAAGTAGGGAAATTTCCGGTGGAAAAATAATAAAGAGATTTTTAAACAATCTGCTATAAACGTAAATCGTAAATATCCTTGAAATTCAACAACAGTATTTATTGGATTTTGACAGATAAATAGACGCATCAAGCATCGGGTAACAATGTATGATGCAGTAATTTATGAGGTTTTTATAGGTTTAAAAAATTTTTTTTAAAATATTGGGAATTTAAAAATTAATTATTACATTTGCGACTAATATTATTTTAAAATTTTTTAAAGATGAGTAAAGGGACAGTAAAATTCTTCAACGAAGCTAAAGGTTTCGGATTTATTAAAGAAGATGGTTCGAACAAAGAACATTTTACATTTTGTACACATTTCTGGATTAATCGACGAAGTACGCGAAGGTGACGAAGTTGAATTCGATTTACAGGAAGGTAAAAAAGGATTAAACGCAATTAACGTAAAAGTTATTTAATATATAATTGCCTTTTTACAAAGTAGAGCCTATCATG
Source organism: Gelidibacter sp. (assembly GCA_010906935.1). Lineage (GTDB taxonomy): Bacteria > Bacteroidota > Bacteroidia > Flavobacteriales > Flavobacteriaceae > Lutibacter. The sequence continues at coordinate 7,534 of JAAFHC010000043.1, read as the reverse complement.
CTGATAGGCTTTTTTTTGTGCCTTATTTTTCCTTTTAAGGCTTCAATATCTGCGGATTTTATTAAAAATATTAATATTTTAAAGTTATAACTTTAAAAATTATTAGGTAAATTAAAGTTATAGCCTTAAATTTGCACCAATATTAGTTGAAATCATTCATAATCAGTTGTAATACTGATTTCATAGCGAGGTTGCAAATCCAAATCTTTCAATAATTAAAGGTTTATAAAAATCAAAAAATTGCAATCTATCATTTATTACTGCTCCTAAATAAAAGTTTTCTGAGTATGTTCTATAATTTATAAAGAAAAAAACAATGACAAAAAAACACCTGCTTTTATTTAAATACGGAGGAAATGCCATGACCAACCAGCCACTTAAAAAACAAGTGCTGAAAAACATATGCAATTTAAAAGAAAAAGGATACCAAGTAGTGATTGTTCATGGAGGCGGTCCTTTTATCCAACAAACTTTGAAAGAAGTGAATATAGATTCTGAGTTTATTGACGGGCAGCGAAAAACAACACCAGAGGCCATGGAATATGTAGAAATGGCGCTTAAAGGAAAAGTGAATGGCAGCTTAATTTCCATCATCAATGCAATGGGGTATAAGGCGGTTGGACTATCGGGTAAAGACGGACAAATAGTAACCGCCAAAAAACGGTTGCATCAACAAATAAAAAACGGAAAGGCAGAAATGGTAGATTTAGGACAAGTTGGGGATGTAGCAAGTGTTGATGTTACTTTAATTGAATTGTTATTGGAAAATGATTTTATTCCGGTAATTACCTGTATTGCTTCCGATAAAAATGGAAACGACTATAATATTAATGGGGATTTGTTTGCGGGTCATATTGCCGGCGCACTTTCAGCAGCACAATATATTATTTTAACAGATGTGGACGGATTAATGCTTGATAAGGACAATCCTGCTTCTATAATCCATGAACTTAAAGTAACCGAAATAAATCATCTTAAAGAAATAAAATGTATTCAGGGCGGAATGATCCCTAAAATGGATTCTTGTGAAATAGCCTTGGAAAAAGGAGCCAAGCTGGCAAGAATCATCAATGGAACAATCCCTGAACAGATTTCAGCCCTTTTTGAAAATCAACAATTAGGAACTATCATCACCGCATAATTTAAAGAACTTAGCCATGACACAAAAAAATAATGAAACATTCAATGAACTTGATAAAAAGTATTATTTACAAACTTTTAAACGTTACCCCTTAACATTTGACCATGGGAAAGGTTCTCATATTTGGGATGTGGAAGGCAATGAATATATAGATATGCTGGGAGGTATTGCTGTTAATAGTGTTGGCCATTGTCATCCTAAAGTAGTAAAAGCAATTCAGGATCAGGCAGCTAAATTAATTCATATTTCAAACTTTTATTTGAGTGAACCGCAGGTGATGCTATCTAAAAAGTTGGTTGAATTATCAGGTTTAGATCGGGTGTTTTTTGCGAATAGCGGAGCGGAATCTGTTGAAGGCGCTATTAAAATAGCCCGGAAATATGCGCATAGTATTGGAAGAGGAGGAAACATTATTTCTTTTGAAAACTCATTTCACGGCCGCACATTGGCAACGATTGCATCAGGTAAAAAAGCATATCAAAAAGGATTTGAGCCAATTCCACAGGGATTTTCTCAGGTGCCTTTTAATGATATGGAAGCTTTAAAAAAAGCGGTTGATGACAATACGGCAGCCATTATTATTGAACCAATTCAGGGCGAAGGAGGCGTTAATGTAGCGGATAAAACGTTCCTTGAGGCCTTGAGAATTTTTTGTGATGAACAAGGTATTGTGTTGATTTTCGATGAAATTCAGTGTGGTATTGGCCGAACAGGAAAAATGTTTGCCAAAGAACATTTTGGCGTAGAACCTGATATTATGACTTTAGCAAAAGCTTTGGGAAGCGGCGTTCCAATAGGCGCCATTCTTTCAAATGAAAAAGTGAGTTCGGCCATTGAATTTGGGGATCACGGAACAACTTTTGGCGGAAATCCTTTAGTTTGTGCAGCCTCATTGGCAACCATAGAAGTTATTGAAACAGAAAATCTAATGCAAGAGGCAGTGGAAAAGGGAAAGTGGATTGTTGCTAAAATTTTGTCACTTAAAAATCCGGATGTAAAAGAAATTAGAGGAAAAGGATTGATGATAGGGGTGGAATTTAATTTTGAAACAAAGCCTTTAGTGCTGAAAATGCTTGAACATGGTGTGCTGGCAAATGCGACTGCCGATAAAGTTTTACGTTTGGTACCGCCTTTAAATATAAGTTATGAAGATTTGGAAAAGGCCATGGAAATATTAGAAAAATCATTAAAAGAATTGAAAGACAATGGATAAAAAGAAAATCGGAATTATTGGTGCAACTGGTTATACCGGATCAGAATTGGTGCGTATTCTCACCAATCACCCAGATGTTGAAATCACCGTAATTACTTCAGAAAGCAGGGCGGGAGAATTATTTTCTGATGTGCATCCTTTTTTACAGGGAATTGCCGATCAAAAATTGGTATCTATCAATCAAATAGATGATTACGAACTTGATTTGGTATTTCTTGCTTTACCGCACGGAGTTTCTATGGATTTTGTGAAACGTTTTAAAAACAAATCTTTTAAAATTATTGATCTTTCCGGTGATTTTCGTTTGAATACACAAGAGGTTTATGAAGCATGGTATAAAATTCCGCATATTTATCCTGAAGGCATTGAAAAAGCCGTTTTCGGAAGTCCGGAATTGTATTTTGATAAAATTAAAGAAGCCAGTTTAATTGCAAATCCTGGTTGTTTTCCCACAAGTGCAATCTTAGGACTGGCGCCATTACTGGATGCCGATCTGATTGAAACAGACCGAATTATTGTAGATTCAAAAACGGGTGTTACAGGAGCAGGGATCAAAGCAAAAACGGTTAACCTTTATTCAAATGTAAATGATAATTTTAAGGCATACGGACTTAAAAATCACCGGCATACTATTGAAATACAAGGGATCTTGGATAAAGTTTCCGGGAAAAATACCTGTATTCAATTTACACCGCATTTATTGCCGGTTGATAGGGGAATCCTGACTACTATTTATGCACGGCCAACAGAAAAAATGGATGAAATCAAACTAAAAGAGCTTTATGCTGCCTTTTACGCAAAGGCGCCTTTTGTCAGATTGAGAAAGCAGGAACCAGCTATAAAAGATGTGAGGGGAACCAATTATTGTGATTTATATGTAACGTATGATGAAAGAACCAATATGGTGATTATTATTAGTGTTATTGACAATCTTCTTAAAGGAGCAGCAGGACAAGCAGTTCAAAATATGAATATTATGTTTGGTTTAGAACAAACAATTGGACTAAATCTTATTCCATTAAACCCTTAATATTTTAATTCAAAAGAAAATTTAACGAACAATAATATTTACAAAAATGATTAAAAATATAACAAACGTTAGAGGAATCACGTGTTGGGGAGCTCATACAGGTGTTAAATCTATGAAAAGAGATTTAGCCATCATTTTTTCAAAAGTTCCTGCAAGTGCAGCAGCGGTATTTACGCAAAATCAGGTGGTGGCAGCACCGGTTACCGTTTCGAGGAACAATATTTCCGATGGCAAAGCGCAGGCAATTGTTATAAATGCAGGAAATGCAAATGCTGCCACAGGAAAACAAGGAATGGAAGGTGCAATAGCAATGACCCATGCATTGGCTGAAGAGTTGGGTATTGCTGAGAATTTAGTATTGGTAGCATCTACGGGTATTATAGGCGTAAAGTTTCCAACTACGGAAATTGTGGAAGGAATTCGAGAAAATGCAAAAAATCTGACCAACAGATCCAACGCAGGATCATTTGTTGCAAATGCAATTTTAACCACCGATACCTTTGCTAAAGAAGGTTTTGTGGAGTTTGAAGTTGATGGACGTGAAATTAATATGGCAGGAATTGCCAAAGGTTCTGGAATGATTCATCCAAATATGGCCACGATGTTGGCGTTTATTGTTACGGATATTGCCATTGATCCTAAATTTTTAAAAACTGTAGTAAAAGAGGCTGTTGATAAATCATTTAATATGATTACGGTGGATGGAGACACTTCAACCAATGATATGGTAATCGTATTGGCTAATGGTTTGGCTCAGAATGAGATCATCAAATCAAAAAAAGACAAAGGTTATGCCATTTTGAAAAAATATCTTGAAGAAATGATGGTGCATTTGGCCCAGCTTATTGTTTCAGATGGGGAAGGCGCTTCAAAGTTTATTGAGTATGAAATAGTGAATGCCCCAACGGAAGATTATGCAAGAATAATGATTCGGAAAATTTCAGATTCCGCCCTGGTAAAAACAGCCATGTTTGGCCGCGATCCCAACTGGGGAAGAATCATAAGTGCAGCCGGTAATGCCGGTCTTCCTTTTGATTATGAAAAAATTGATCTTTATATTGGTTCTGATAAAAAAACGGTAAAAGTGCTGGAACAAGGAACTCCTTTGGAATTCGATACCAATTACATAAAGAAATTATTAAGGGAATCCCATCTTAAAATTGTGCTGGATCTTCACAGTGGAAAAGCGAAATCAAAAGGATGGGGAACCGATTTAACAACTGATTACGTGTTGTTTAATTCGGTATATACCACTTAAATAAAATAGTATTTTAATTATTAATTTTTCAAATATATAAAATAAAAAACAGAAAAAAATGAAAGAATATTTTGCAGAATGGACAGATCTTTTAATTCCATGGTTTTTATCAAATGGAATTAGGGTAGTGGCAATTATTATTGGTGTACTTTTTATTAATAAAATCATTACTAAGTTTATTGATAAAACGGTGAGATTGGCAGTGGTGCCCAATAATTATTCTTCCAGAGAATCAGAAAAGAAAAGGGAAGATACCTTAATTCAAATTTTTTCCATTACTTCAAAAATTGCCATTTTCACCATTTCCATATTAATGATTTTGCAGGAATTTGGCGTTGAAATAGGCCCTATTTTGGCAGCAGCCGGAATTGTTGGGTTGGCTTTTGGCTTTGGTGGCCAATACCTTATCCGCGACATTATTTCGGGACTTTTTATCATTCTTGAAAATCAATACAGAATAGGCGATATTGTTAAATTTGAAAATTTAGGCGGGGTGGTTGAAAAAATCAGTCTGAGAATGACAACCTTAAGAGATTTAGACGGAACCGTTCACCATATTCCACATGGAGAAATTAAAGAAGTTTCAAATTATGCCAAAGAATTTGCCCGTGTAAATTTGGATATTGGCATTGCTTATGATACCAATCTGGAACATGTCATTGGTGTGGTGAATGAAGTGGGAAATGAATTGGCACAAGACGATCAATTTAAAGAGTTTATCATCAAAGCGCCCCAGTTTTTGAGGGTGAATAATTTTGCAGATTCCTCTATTATGTTAAAGATTTTGGGAGAAACATTGCCACTTAAGCAATGGGAAATCACAGGTGAGTTGCGAAAAAGACTGAAAATAGCATTCGACAGGGAAGGAATTGAAATTCCGTTTCCACAAAGGGTGATTCATCAAAGTGAACAAGCTTAATTTTTAATTTATCAATAAAAGAGGTCATGCGTAATCAGAAAAAAATAAATATAGAACAACTGGATCGCAAGCTCAAGACGTTTTATGAAATAAAAAACATAGAAGTTCCTGAGCGTGGGTGGGTTTATGCAATTAGAACTGCCCTGAATATGACTTTACAACAGCTTGGACATAAATTAAAGATTACCATACAAGGAGTTAAAGACATCGAAAAAAGAGAAGTATCAGGTTCAATTTCAATAAAATCGATGAAGGAAGTCGCTAAGGCATTAGACATGCAATTTGTATATGGTTTTGTATCAAACCATCACTCCATAGAAAAATTCATCGAATTGAAATCTAGAGAACTGGCTGAAAAAGGGGTATTGAAAAATTTAAATGCCACCAGTGAAAATAAGAAGCTTAGTGAAGCTGACCTACAGCGGGAAATTGAAGATTTTGCCCGCGAAATTAAAAGAGAAATCCCCAAATCTTTATGGGACTAAAAAGATTACTATTTTAATTTACGATTAAAACTTAAAAAAATCAGGTCATGAAAATGGCCTGATTTTTTTGTAACCATAGACTTTTACACAGATAAAATCATTTAAACTTCCAAAAATAAATTTTTCTTCCCTAAAAATTCACACAAATAATCGTTTTATAAAAAATTAACCGATTGCAAATTAATTTAAACCATTTATTATTAAATAGATGCAATTTGCAAATTAAACTCGTTTTTAACTACTGAAAAATAGCAAGTTATGATTTTTTTGCTAATATTGCTATAGAAATTGTACTGTCCTCTTGAATTCTGCTATTGAAATACAATTCTCAAATATTTGTTGGTTTTTATTGTTTGGTAGAACCAAATTTTGAAAAGTATGAATACCCCACAACCCCACAATAAAATCATTGTTTTTAAATTATGATTTTATAAATTTTTTTAATTCTTACGTTTTTTTTAAAATAATTACTCGGCATTTTGCTGAGCAATTCAAGGGATATGAATTTGTATATAAAAATATATTTATAGTATTAACAGTTAAATAAATGCTCTATGGAATCAAAAATTACCTATCTAAAAGATTTTTTCAACAATTTTATTCAAAAATTTGACACCAAACGAAATACCACCTTTTTCAAGGTATTTTTAACGCTTTGCTTAACGTTCGTGTTTAGTACGGGTGTTTGGGGGCAGACAACAGTTACACCCGGTTCTGGGGGTACTGCTATTAATCCGCAATGGGCGTTTGGAGGCACCTCCGCACAATTTGCTACACTTGGTAGTATTGTTATTACTGAAGGTGATAAAGCAGATTTTAGTAATATGGTAAAAAACAATAATTCTACTATTGTTTTAAGCCCACCATCTGGTTGGAATTTTCAAAGTTCAACTGGTAATATCTCTCATTCATCCGGCGGTGATTTAACTACATCTTCAATTGCAGTAACTAGTACTACTATAACTATTACTGTTTTAAGTGATAAAACCAATACAGCTAATGCATTTGATGTCCTAACCATTAGTGGAATTAAAGTACAGGCAACTTCAACAACTTCTGGTATTGTTAATATAATCCGAAGTGGTGGAACACTTTCTATAAATGGAGTAACTAATGGGGTTACAAATTTTGGTTCATTATCATTGGCTGCAAAATTAGCTTCTACAATATCTGTAAATGTTGCAGGACCATATACTTATAGTGGTTCATCACAAGGCCCTTCCACTTCTACAGTTACAGGTTCAACAGGTGCGGTTATCTATAGTTACTATGGCGTTTCACCAACAACATATTCAGCTAGTACAACGAAACCTACTGATGCAGGATCTTATGAGGTTATTGCTACTTTAGCATCAGATGATAATTACAATGGAGCAGTGTCAGCACCACTATCATTTACCATAGGAAAAGCAGCTTCAGTTACCACAGTAACGATTGCAGCAGGTACGTTTACATATACAGGTTCAGCGATTACTCCGGCTTCAGTTA
>JAAFHC010000279.1 GCA_010906935.1 Gelidibacter sp. | reverse complement strand
ATCTGAAAACAATTTCCTCAAAATATAGGAAACAAAAAAACTGACCACAGCGCCAATCACAGACATAATCGCTGTGAAAAGCAAATCGTGAAAATTGATATTCAAAGCGGTTGACAATAGCGTTCCGCCAATAACTCCATATCTTATTTGAATATCATGAATCATTATTTTTCCGTATCATTTGCATCGTCAGACACCACCGCCTGACTCACGGCAGTGGCCACAGTTCCAACAACGGTTAAATAAGTGGCAATGGTAATGACCAACGCCGGTAATGCAATGGGAGCTGCTATAATGGCGCCACCGGTGGCGGCCAAAGCAATGCCAATATTTCTCAGTTTCCTGAAAAATGTTGGAGTAGATTTTTTATATCGATCTATTAGTTTCATTGGTTAAGATTTTATAGTTAAAGTGACAATTTCTTTTCGATCAAATGCCTGGTAGCATAACGAGACTAATTTTTGCAGCAATGGTTTTGACGCCGTTCCTTTTCCAATTCCCGACAAAAAAGTAACTGGTGCAATGCAGCCCAACAATTCTGTTTTGGCATCATTTGCCGGATGTATCAGAATCAGGCTTCTTCCCGGAACATTTTCTAAAATCAAATGATGGTTAAACTTTTCAGAATAGCGTGCTTTAAGTGGATAAACCCCTTCCGGAATGCAGGATTTCATTTTCTGGTTTTCAAGCCAGGGAAGTTCAATGGCAAAACCCAAAAAGCGTCCATTGAAAAAGAGGGCACCGTTGGTACCCTCTTTAAAATAGGTTCTATGTAAATGCAGTTCCACTAGATAGTGTCTACATAAACAATCGACAATGCATTGAATGCACCGTTTTTTAACGGATACATTTGTCCGTTCACTTCCTGATAAAACTCAACGCCCAACACCTGGATCACAGGAAGCGTAGAGTTTGGAGTAAGTGCAGTGACAAAATCAACAACTGCGGTGTCTGCGCTGTCATAAGGCAAAATAGCAGTTTCATCACTTTCAAAAGTGGAGGTTTCATTTGCAAAATCCAATTCAGCAGCACCTGTCACCAATTTGAAATGGGTGGTTCCTCCCGGAGCGGCAATCCTTACCGAAGGCGAAAATGAAGCAATGTTCACACTCGCTTCACCCGTTACACGATCGAAATCGTTGGAGTAAGCTGCAAACAACGTTGATCCCAATTTTCCTTTGGTATTGAAATCAAACCCGCTTATAAGGCCCATTGATCCATCTTCAATGGTGCGCATTCCGCGCTCATTGACAGCATCCGTTTTCACGACCTTCAAAAGATCGGTAGTCAATCTGCTTACCACGCGTTTGTCTTTTGAATTCAGCAAAAGAATCCTGATGGCGCTTCGCACCAATTTACCGCCTTTTCCGGCCCTGCCGAATTCAGATCCGTTTTCACGCGTTCTTTGGAACGCAGGATCATTCGCAATTCTGGACTTGTCGATGCCGCCTTTTTCGCGAGCAAGGTGTCCGTCCGAAGTTTTGTAAAAGGAAATATCCCCGATAGTTCCCTTCAATTTAATAATACCAGTTTGTCTAGCCATAATGTTTATAAATTTTTAATTCTCAACAAATGAACTTATCTTTATGAAGAAAATAAAAATCAAGT
>JAAFHC010000001.1 GCA_010906935.1 Gelidibacter sp. | reverse complement strand
CCTAAAGGACAATATGTTGCACGAAGTTCAAATGAATTATATACTTATCTGCAATTTCAACTTGGAAAATCTTTATACGCCAAAACCAAGGTGGGTTATACCATTAGCCGGACTTATAAAGTATTTGATAATGATGATAAAGTGGATATGAATATAGGTTCAATATATCTTGGAGACAATCGAACCCAATTAAACACAAATTTTGAAAAAGGCATTGTTTTTAAGGTAGAACTTTTATATCGAATTCATTTTTAATTAATCAATAATTTTTAATTTATTTTTGTTAATAGCTTTTTTATATACATTTTTATCTAAGCAATTATTATATGAACTCTAAATTCAAATTTTTTATCTTTCTGTCGGCATTATTGTGCTTCAATATAGGGTTTTCCCAGGAAAAACCTATAAAGCAAGATTCTACAAAAATGTATGAAAAAATTGAAAAGTATTCAAAGAAAAGTAAGTTTACAAAAATGTTTCATAAGTTAATTTTTGAACCGGTACAGATAAAAAAAACCGTACTTTTAAAAAAAACGAAACAAAAATTCCCGAAAAATGTAGAAGGTAAGATTATACGAAACATCAATATCCAAACCTTGGATCCATTTGGATTTTCAATTTCAGATACCACAAAAAAAGCAAGAAACTGGATTGAAAAATCAGGGAATAGCATGCATATCACCACACGTAAATTGGCCATAAAAAACCTATTGCTTTTTTCTAGAAACAAAGCATTAGACACGCTTTTGGTATTTGAATCGGAACGATTAATAAGGCTACAAAAATATGTGCGGGATGTTAAAATTACGGTAGAACCAATAACTCAAAACACTGATTCCGTTGATGTTTACATAAGGGTTTTAGACACTTGGAGTTCCATTCCCAAAGGATCCATCACTTCTTCTAAAATTCGCCTTGGTCTCCAAGAAAGAAATTTTTTAGGAACAGGCCACGAATTTTATAACCGATTTTCAAGGCGTTTTGAGGATGGGAAAAATGCCTACAGCATGAAGTATGAAATTCCAAATATTAAAAATACTTATATTAAAACAACGGCTATCTATTATACGGAGTTAAACAATCATTTTGGTAAAAGTTTAAATATTGAACGAACTTTCTATTCGCCTTTTACGCGTTGGGCCGGCGGCGTTTATATAGATGAACAATTTAGAATAGATTCTCTCCAAAATGCGCAATTGCAATACAACAATCAAAATTTAAAATACAGTTCACAGGATGTATGGGGCGGTATTTCCTTCCCTATTTTTAAGGACAATATCACAAGGTACAGTTCTAATAATTTAGTGTTTGCAACTAGGCTATTAAATACTCAGTTCAAGGAAAGTCCGACAATTGACTATGACAGTATCAATTTTTATTCCGGTGAAACCTTTTATTTAAGTGGCATTGGAATTAGTTCCCGGAAATTTGTTGAAGAACAATATTTATATAATTACGGCATTATTGAAAATGTCCCAGTTGGCAAAATATATGGAATCACGGGAGGTTATCAAATAAAAAACAATACCGGTAGATGGTATCTTGGCGCCAGGGCTTCATTCGGAAACTATCACAGTTGGGGTTATTTAAGCACCAATTTTGAATATGGCACCTTTTTCAACGCCTCAAAAACGGAACAATCTGCATTTTCATTTCAGGCAAATTATTTTACGAATTTGGTGGAATTGGGAAAGAAATGGAAAATGAGACAGTTCATAAAGCCTCAAATTATTATAGGAAATAATAGGCTAAATTCTGTTGGAGACTATTTGGCCCTCAATGAAAACGTTCCTTTTCAGGGAACTTATGGCGCAGGTTTTCAAGGTGATAGTGGTTCGGGAATTAATGGGTTTAACAGTGCTATTTTCGGTACTAAAAAATTCGTTCTTTCACTGCAAACACAGCTTTATTCACCTTGGAACATTCTTGGTTTCAGAATAAATCCCTATTTTAATTATACTGCCGCAATGCTTGGAAATGAAAATATCGGACTCACAAAAAGCAGGCTGTATTCATCGGTTGGAATCGGCATATTGATTAATAATGATTATTTGGTATTCAACTCCTTTCAATTTTCTGTTTCCTTTTACCCAAATATTTCCCGGCCAAGGGAATAATATTTTTAAAACCAATTCCTATGGAACGACAGATTTTGGGTTACAAGATTTTGATTTCGGAAAACCGAGAACGGTTGTTTACAAATAATTTGTAATCGAACTGGTTTAAACTTTTTTCAATTGGCTACAAAATGTTATTTTTCACTTCAATCAAAAAAGTTTAAACCAGTTCATCAATAAAGCAGCTATTACGCTACTATTACTTCATCAATTTTAAAACTATGTCTATATTTTCCATGGTTCCCAAATTAGTTCCTTCACTCATGGTGGTTGCAACACCGCAAGCTACGCCATATTTTAATATTTTTTCTGGAGAAAATTCGTTCTGAATTCCATAAATTAATCCGGCTACCATACTGTCACCAGCGCCAATGGTGCTTTTTACCAAAACAGACGGTGTAGATTTGTAAAAAATCCCTTCACTTGAAGCTAAAAATGCGCCTCTTGCACCCAAAGAAACAACCACATATATTGCTTTTTTCAATTTTATAAGTTCTAATGCGAAGGCTTCTTGCGCTGCAGTTGATAAAAATTCTTTTCCTGCCAATTGCGCCAATTCTCTTTGATTAGGTTTCATTAAATATACGTTTTCCTTTAAAGCTTCCTTTAAAGCCAAACCAGAAGTGTCTATTATTATTTTTACGTTTTTATTAGCTAAAAATTTAATCAATTGTGCGTAATAATCTGAAGGTATTTTCTCGGCTAAACTTCCGCTAAGAACCAAAATATCCTTATTATTCACAATTTCTTTTAAAAGATTTTTTATGGAATCAAGTTCTGCTTTAACCAATTCATTTCCCGGCATTCCAAACCGATATTGCATTCCGCTTTTAGTATCAACTACAGAAAGATTTTCTCTTGTCCATTCTTTTACGGGAATAATTTTTGGCTGAATATTTTCTTTCAACAACAAAGTTGTTAAGTATTTTCCTGTATCTCCGCCAGAAGTTACTATACAAGTATTTTCAACCTCAAGCCTTTTCAGCATTCTGGAAATATTAATTCCGCCACCACCGGGCTGATATTGTATGGAATGGCATTTAAGTTTTTGGTTGGCAACTAAACCATCAACTTTAGCACTTTTATCCAAAGCCGGATTTACCGTTAATGTTATTATTTTCATTTGTATGCTGTTAAAATAATTCAACAAAATTAAATCTACTTAAAGATACAAAATTCAACTTAAAACCAAGGTGTTGTTTCTTTAATTTAGGATTACATCCGTTTTTTTAGCCAAATTCTTAAAATGCGGATCTTTATGCAATTCATGAAAAAGAGGTCGTTGCAACATGATAACCAATTGATTATTATCATTTAACAGGTTTCCTAAAACACGTTTGCTCCCTATTAAATCGAACTCTTTTTCCTTTTATTTGGAGTTTCCACTGTTGAAACCACCTCATTTTTGTGCCTCATTTTTGTGCTTCAACACATAATTGGCAATCATTTTTTCAATCAGTTCTTCTTTTGTTAAATGATGAAATACCGTTTTAATCTTATCTTTTAAATCTCCTGGAATTTCATGGTCAGGTTTGGTTTTAAAAAGTTGCTTTGCCCATAAAACCATGTTATTTTCTTCAATGCTTTGTGAATCTGGTTTTTTAAATTCCTTAAAATCAATACCCAGTTCTTCCTGAAATTCTTTTAGTTTTTCTATTTCTTCCTGCTGAATAACGGTTAAAGAAAATCCCTTTGCTCCTGCTCTGGCGGTTCTTCCGCTTCTGTGAACATACAATTCGGCAACATCAGGTAGATGATAATTCACCACATAAGAAATTTCTTTTACGTCAATTCCTCTGGCTGCTAAATCTGTAGCTACCAAAATATTGATAAAACCTTCCCTAAATTGTCCCATAATTCGATCACGAATAGGTTGAGACAAACTTCCATGCAATGCACCTGAAGAAAATCTGTTTATGGCCAAATTTTTGGCCAATTTATTTACGGCCGCTTTTGTTTTGCAAAAAATGATACCGCGTTCACCCTCTTTGGAAGCTAAAAAATGCATCAGTACTTCTAATTTCTCTATAGGTTCTACAACAACAAATTGATGGTCAATATCTTGATTCCCTACGGTTTCCATATCAGCACTAACTTGTATCACATGCTTAGACATATAGTTCTGCACCAATTGTTTGATGGTTCCCGGTAAAGTTGCTGAGAATAAAAAAGTTCTTTTCTTTTTTGGCAATTCAGCACAAATTTCATCCAAACCTTCTTTTAAGGAAGTAACCATTTCATCTGCTTCATCAAGTACTAAGTAATTGGCCTGTTTAATGTCTATTGCTTTGCGTTTTATCAAATCGATTAAACGTCCGGGTGTGGCAATGACAATATGCGTGGTTTCCGACAAACGTTCAATTTGTGGTTTTATAGGAATTCCTCCGCAGACTTCAGCAATAGAAACTTCGGGTAAATACTTGGCAAATGCTTCCATATTGCAGTAAATTTGATGTCCCAATTCCCTTGTTGGTACCAATATGACCGCCTGAATATGTTGGTTATTCAATTCTATCAATTGCAATAACGGCAATCCGAATGCAGCAGTTTTACCGGTTCCTGTTTTTGCCAAACCCACAAAATCATCGGATTTAGTAAGTAAAATGGGAATTGTTTTTTTCTGAATTTCAGTAGGTTCAGAAATATTTAAATCGGATAAACTTTTAAGCAAGGGTGCGGAAATTCCTAAATCGGAGAATTGTTTTGACATATTGTAAATTTGGGTAAAGGTAAATTGAATTCTATTTTATTTGAAATAAAATCGAACAATAATGAAATAAAGATTAAAGAAAAAATATGCCAATTATTCAATAGCTATCCTTACTTTTTTATTCTTTAATTTGTTATTATTCAGTAATTTAATAAGATCATTTGCTTTTAACGCAGGAACGGCAACGAAAGCGCAATCTTGTTTTAGTTCAATAATTCCCAATTCATCGTTGCTGAGTTTTCCTTGTTTAAGGAACAATCCGGCAATATCGCCTTTTGAAATTTTATCTTTTCGTCCGCCTGAAATAAACAATGTCTCCCATTTGGAAGTTTTTGGCTTGGGTTTATTTTGAAGAATTTCAATATCAACATTAGGCGTAAATTCAGATTTTTTCTCTTTTTCCCACTGAATGACATAGGCAGTTCCTTTTGCGTTCATACGGGCAGTTCTTCCGTTTCTGTGGGTAAACTCATCCAGTTTTAAAGGAAGCTGATAATGGATAATGTATTTTATTTCAGGAATATCCAATCCTCTGGCTGCCAAATCTGTAGCAACAATAACCTGATGTGTGCCATTACGAAATTTTATCAAGGTTTTTTCGCGGTCTTTTTGTTCCATTCCGCCATAAAAACAACCGTGTTCAATCTTATTTTCAGTCAAAAAATCACTCACCATTTCAATGGTATCCCTAAAATTACAGAAAACAATTGCGGGCTCATTTCCAGTATGGCATAGCGTTTTTACCAGTGTTTCTAATTTATCTTTGGTAGGAGAAATAATGGTTTTTACTTTTAAAAGTAGCGCTTCTCCCCCATTTTCCTTCAAATAATTGATGGTGACCGGATTGTTCAATCCCACAAATTTCGGAATTCTTAACGCTTGCGTGGCTGAAGTCAATATGCGTTTATTCACCTTTGGCAGTTCCAAAATAATCTCTTTCATTTCTTCTTCAAAACCAATTTCCAGTGATTTATCGAATTCATCGAGCACTAAAGTTTTAATATGCTGAGTTGAAAAAGTGCCTCGTCGTAAATGATCTGCAATTCTTCCCGGAGTGCCGATTAAAATGGCAGGTAAATGGTTCAATTCAATTTTATCTTTTGAAAATGGGCGTCCGCCATAAACAGCATTCGCTTTAAAACCTGTTCCCATTTCACGTGTAACTTGCTCAATTTGAATGGCCAATTCTCTGGAAGGCACTATAATCAATGCTTGAACTTCAGCACAATCTGCATCCAATGCTGTGATAATTGGTAGTAAAAAAGCCAACGTTTTACCGGTTCCTGTTGGAGACAATAAAATGATATTGTTGCTGGAATTGATAGCAATTTCTGCCGCTATTTGCATTTCATTGAGTTTTTCAATGCTCAATTTGTCTAAAATATGTTGCTGTTCTTTAATGATGTTTGCCATGTTGCAAAAATGCTAAAATTTAATTCATTTATTGAAGTAATATATTATAACATACTTATTTACAAATAATTATATTTAATTAAATAATTTATAAATGAATAAATTTTTTATATCAGTAAGTAATTTGTTTAAAAATAATTTTAAGGAAGCGTTGTTAATCTTCCGGTGGCCTGCCATAAACTTCTTCAAAAACGGTATCAAAATTATCGCGTAAATACAAGCGAAGTTTTTTTCCGTAATCGTCTTTTAGCCAATCCGCAAAATTTGTGGTGCTTTTGCTAATGCATTTAGTATAGTGATGGATTCTGTATTCAATATCTTCCCCTAATTTATTGGCCAAAATTAAAGCGTCATACACATCTTCACTGTTTTCAACACAAATTTTGGCGTGTTGCGCAATGGAACGTTCTAAAACCACTTTTGAAGACTCACCTATTTTAACAGCATCTTTATAGGTTTGTTTAATGTCGAAATGCACTGTTTGAGAGTTGGAAAACTCAGTACGAAGTTCTTTTGGCATTTCGTATTCAAAATTGCTTTCCAGTTCTTCATCATTCAGCAACTTGTCGAGATAATAATTGGGTGAAGTAAATATGCTTTGCCAGTTTAAATCGGCGCCCCACGGACCAAATCGGTGGAAATTATTTCCTAAATCAATCACGTTAAAGGTGTTTTTAGTCTTTAAAATACGCGAACCGCGACCAATCATCTGGTAATATAACGTCAGTGATTTTGTCGCTCTGTTTAAAATAATCGTATCAACTGTAGGTTCATCAAAACCTGTTGTTAAAATACTCACCGAAGTTAATATTGCGTTTGGCGTTTTTTTAAACCACTTCAAAATAAATTCCCGTTCTTTTTTTGTAGCTGTATTATCCAAATGCGCAATGGTGTAACCCGCCGCCCTGAACATTTCATAAACGTGTAAGGAAGTGCTGATTCCATTATTGAAAATCAAGGTTTTCTTTTCTTTGGAATGCTCTTCATAAGACGATAATAATTTACCCAACATATCATTGTTGGAGTACAAATCTTCTGAAGATTTTACCGTATAATCACCATTGGCGCCAACCACCAAGGAAGTTAGTCCAACATTGTATAAAAAAGTTTTTGCACTCGACAAAAACTCATTTTGAATTAACGATTCTATCGTTTCCCCAACAATTAATTCATCATAATTATCGTTCATAGGCAATTGCATATTCGAACTTAAAGGCGTTGCGGTAACGCCTAAGAAAAACGACTTGTCGAAAAACTTAAAGAGTTTTGTGAAGGAATTGTAGTGTGCTTCATCAATAATTACCAAACCAATATCAGAAATATCAAGCTTGTCGTCATTTAAACGGTTATTCAAGGTTTCCACCATCGCCACAAAACAGCTGTAATTTTCCTGGTCGTCTAAATTTGCTTTGCTGTGAATTACCTTATTGTTAACGTTGAATTCGGTCAGCATCGTCGAAGTTTGTTTGCACAATTCAATACGATGCGTTAACACCAACACTTTTTTGTTGTGATGCTTCAAGTATTGTCGCACAATTTCAGAAAAGATCACCGTTTTCCCACCGCCAGTAGGCAATTGAAATAACAAATGGTAGTCTTCCGGCTTATCTTCAAAGCATTTAAAAATTTTGTTAATTGCTTCTTTTTGGTAGCTATAAAGATCTTTACCGGCTTTTCTCTCTTCTAATTCGATGGCTGTTATGGACAAACTTTTTGGTTTTATGACCAACAAAAGTACCGCCTTTTATGGGGTTTTTCTCTATGATTTAAAATTATTTTTATTTAGTCTAAATTTAAAACTTCTTTAAAATTACATAACTAACTGATTTTTAGTTAAATAATCGATTGTTGCTAAAGGAAATTATCATTGAAATACTTTTTTGCACAAAATTATATGTGCCAATTTATAGCCAAAAATGAGTTAAAAAATTATGATGGTCTAAAATATTCTTGATTAACAAAGAACATTAAGCATTTAGAAATCACTTTATTTTCTGGCGTTCTTTGCTGTTAAAAATGAGTAAAATTATGATTTTTTTCAACTTTTGGGACTCCAAATTTTAGGCACTGCTTTGCAATATTAATTTTTATGATTTTTTTGCTTTTCAAACGAAATAAACAAATAAACGATTTTCCACCTTCAAAAACTACAGGGCTTTTTCAATGGTTATTGCCCGCACAACCGCCTTATCTCCATAACGTTCTCGCATTTTATCCATGGCTTGGTATAAATTCACCATTTTGGCATTGTCTTCAAACAAATTAATTTGCTGTCCGCCACTTACCAAATCGCTAAACTTAACGCCTATCAATCTGACCAATAACCGCCTTTGGTACAAGCTGTTATAAAGTTCCATAACAATTGGTAAAATAGAATGGTCTGAAGAACTGTACGCTATTTTCTTTTGTTTTGTATACGTTTGAAAATCGGAATAGCGAATTTTAAAAGTAATGCACGCGGTTAATTTATTGCTTCTTCGCAACTGAAAAATCAAATTTTCTGTCATGGAAACAATATTGCTTTTTAGTTTTTCAAGATCTGTGGTGTCTTTATCAAAAGTATTTTCCGATGAAATAGATTTTCGTTCATGGTATTTTATCACCGGGGAATTGTCTATACCATTTGCTTTTTTCCAAATGCCGCTACCCTGTTTCCCAAAAACTTTAGTCATCATGCCAACCGGCATTTCCTGAACGGTTTGTATGCGTTTAATCCCTAAGTCGCACAATATATTATAGGTTTTTTCGCCCACCATAGGAATTTTTCGCACAGAAAGCGGTGCCAAAAAAAACTTTTCGGTACCGCTGTTTATTTTCATTTCATTGTTGGGTTTTGCTTCTCCCGTGGCGATTTTTGAAACGGTTTTATTTACGGACAAGCCGAAAGAAATGGGCAATCCGGTTTCTTTTATAATTTTACTTCTTAATTCTGAAGCCAGTTGATGACAGCCAAAAAACTTGTCCGTTCCCGTTAAATCTATATAAAATTCGTCTATGGAAGCTTTTTCATACAAAGGAACCGATTCATGAATCACATCGGTAACTAGTTTTGAAAATTTAGTATAAATCCCCGAATTGCCTCGTAATACAATGGCTTCCGGACATAATTGTTTTGCCATGCGCATGGGCATTGCCGAATGAACGCCATATTTCCGGGCTTCATAACTGCAAGAAGCCACCACACCTCTATCGGAAATTCCGCCAATTAATATGGGCTTCCCTTCTAATTTGCTGTCGATTACGCGTTCGCAGGACACAAAAAAAGTGTCTAAATCCATATGTACAATAGAACGTTCTAATGTATTCATACTACTGCTTTTTTAGTGATATCTTCATATCTGGGATCCTGAATAATTGCCAGTTTTTCCATTCTTTCTATTTCAACCGTGATACAATCAAATTCCTCCGTAACTTTTCCCGTTAATTCATACACGCCTCTTCCTTTAAATGGATATTTTTTTACGGCCGGCGGAAAATGGACCGTATCAATATGGTCTCCTTTTACATCCACAAAATTTCCAAAATACATAAGATCTCCTTTGGAAGTGCTTACTCTTTTTGCCGTAACATAATAACCATAAACCGTAACAATTTTCTCAATGTAATGCGCCAAATCACTTGCAACCAATTGTTGATGAATGGGTTGCAACAATAAATCAAACGGACTACACAACGGAAAACCGAGATATTGAATTTCATCAAACGCATCTTCAAAACTGCTACAACTGAGTTGTGGCGTGTTGTACACCATTTTTTCCGATTTAAAAAGTGTAGAAACATATTCTTCCAAACACACTTTATTCACTTTCATATAAGCTTCCCATAACAATTCGCGTTTATTTCTCCCTGTAAACTGAAAGGCATTTATTTTAATTAAAATGGAAAGCTGTTCCAACGAAATGACGACCCTTTCTATAAAATCGTCCAAATCTAAAAACAAGCCGTTTTTTTCTCGCTCGTTCACAATTTTTGTGGCATTTTTCAATTCAAAACTTTCCAGCATCATAAAACCCAAATAAATATGATGACCTTCGATATAGTTTTGATAATGAGACTTGTTAATGGTTGGCGGATGGATAATTGCTCCGTTCATACGTGCTTCGTGCATATAATATTCCGGCTGGTAAAATCCGCCGAAATTATTGAGTGTCGCCACTAAGTATTCCAACGGATAATAGGCTTTTAAAAACAAGCTTTGGTAGCTTTCAACAGCATAGGAAGCCGAATGGCCTTTGGCAAAAGCGTAACCTGCAAAACTCTCAATTTGTCGCCAAATTTCAGCAGTTAACTCATAATTATGCCCTTGGTTTTTACAATTTTCAAAAAACTGGTCCTTCACTTTTGAAAATTCCTCTTTCGACCTGAATTTTCCACTCATCCCGCGCCGCAACATATCCGCTTCTCCCAAACTTAAACCACCAAAATGGTGCGCCACTTTGATCACATCTTCCTGATAAACCATCACGCCATAAGTTTCTGGCATAATTTTAAGCAATATCGGATTTGCCTCTTTTCTGCGCTCAGGATTTCTGTATCTCAAAATATACTCCCGCATCATCCCCGATTTTGCAACGCCCGGGCGAATTACGGAACTTGCGGCCACCAATCCCAAATAATTATCAACCTGCAACTTTTTCAACAACATCCGCATCGCGGGAGATTCCACATAAAAACAGCCTATTGCCTTCGCGTTTTTCAGCAGGCATTTAATTTTTGAATCTTCCTTAAATCGTTTGATGTCGTGAATGTCAATATCGGGATGATTTGGTTGGTTGTATTTTACAATGTCAACCGCTTCCCTTATTTTTCCCAATCCGCGCTGACTTAAAATATCAAATTTGTACAAGCCAATATCTTCTGCCACAACCATATCAAACATCGTAGTCGAAAATCCTTTTGGCGGTAAATAAGTAGCTGTATAATAATCTATTGGCTTTTCAGAGATTAAAATTCCACCGGGATGAATGCCCAAATAATTTGGAAATCCCTGAATGTATTTGCTGTAAACCAATACCAATTTAGACAAGTCATCCAATTCATTTGGGTTAAAATTCCTCATAGAAAGCTTATCTATTTCTTCTTTCGGCAATCCAAAAACTTTCCCCAATTCCCTAACCGAAGCTCTGTATTTAAAGGTGTTGTAAACGGCAATCAACGACGTGTTTTTAAATCGGCCAAAAATAAAATTCATCACATCATCCCGGTCGCGCCAGGAAAAATCCAAGTCGAAATCGGGCGGATTTATTCTGTGCAAATTGATAAAACGTTCAAAATATAAATCCAGTTCTATGGGATCAACATCGGTAATTCGCAACAAATACGCCACAATACTGTTGGCGCCGCTTCCTCTGCCAACGTAGTAATACTTTTTGCTTCTGGCATATTTCAATATTTTCCAATTGATTAAAAAGTAAGAAACAAATTGCTTTTCCCTAATCATTTCAAGCTCTTTTTCCAACCGGGTAAATACACGTTTACCTAATTTTTTATATCGATAATTTAATCCGTCATACGCCAGTTTTTTTAGCAGTTTAAAATCTAGTTCTTTATTGTTGCTGTAAGTTTTCTGATTTTTAGGTGCATTTTTAGAAAAATCAAAACTGATGTGGCAATTGTCTAAAATACGCTGTGTATTTTCAATAATTTGCGGATATTCTTCAAAAATATCTTTCAACGCTTTTTCAGAAATCATAACGTCCGTCACCTCTCCCTGCTCCGATTTTGGCAGTTTGCTGAGCAAAACATTGTTGTTAATGGCACGCAACAATCGGTGCGTGTTAAATCCTTTTTTATGTTGAAATGAAACCGTTTGCAACACCACCAATTTTTCCTGATTAAATTGCCATTTTGAAAACTTCAACTGATTTAAATCGGAAGGTTTCACGCCCATAAATTCATTTTCTTCAAGATCCATCAGCGTATTTTGATACGGATAAATTACATAAGTATCCGGAATGTATTTTGCACGTTTTGGAATCGTTATTTTATCCAAATGCAAAAATTCCGACAGGTATTTATTAAGTTGCTGCAAAGCCTCATTATTTTTTGCCAACATCACAAATTGTTGTTGTGCACCATTTCTGAAATCTACGCCCAAAATAGGTTTTATATTGTATTTTGGAGCCAAACGCACAAAATCCAAGTTGGCCGAAGTACTGTTTATATCGGTCAATGCCATTGCAGTAATACTATGCTCAAATGCCATTTGCAATAAGGCTTCCGGCGCTATTGTGCCGTATTTTAAACTATAATATGAGTGCGTGTTCAAATACATTTTTTCAGAAAAAATTAGGCGGTAAACTTTTTTTTGCTAAATTAGCTCAAAATATTAGCAATTGTTGCTCATAAATTTAGCATTATGAATTATTTGTCACAAAATATCAAACACATCAGGACCTTAAAAGGATTCACGCAGGAACAATTTGCGGAGGATTTAAAAGTCTCCCGCTCACGCATAAGTTCTTATGAAGAAAACAGGGCCATTCCTCCTATTGAATTTTTAATTGACTTGTCCGATTATTTTAAAATCCCCATTGATATTTTAATCAAAAATGATTTGTCTGGCGCAAAAGATGTTTCGTTTATTGAAATTGGAAACAGAAGGGTTTTATTTCCAATTACCGTAGATGGCGCCAACGAAGATTTGATAGAAATTATTCCTGTTGAAGCTTCCGCAGGTTATTTAAGAGGCTATGCCGACCCGGAATATATTGAGCATTTGGAAAAAATAAAACTGCCGTTTTTGCCCACGGGAACACACCGCGCATTTCCCATAAAAGGAGATTCTATGCTGCCAGTGAAAAGCGGTTCTTATATTGTGGCACGTTTTGTTGAAGAAATCAGCAACCTAAAAGACGGTAAAACGTATATTGTGCTCACGTTAAACGACGGCATTGTTTACAAACGGGTTTTTAATAAATTGGAAGAAAATAACATGCTTTTACTGGTTTCCGACAACAAAAAATACGATCCTTATTACGTGCCTGTTGATGAAATATTGGAATTGTGGGAATTTACCTGCAGTATCAACACACAGGAATACGAGGAACACGAATTAAAAATAAGCAGCATTGCCTCCATGCTAAATCAGTTGGGCATTGAGTTAAAAGCACTTGAAAAATCGATCAAATAAATGTATACAATCATTGACATAGAAACCACCGGACACAGTTCCAAAATAACAGAAATTTCCATTTTTGTGTATGATGGAGAAAAAATAATTGACGAGTTTACGACACTTGTAAATCCGGAATGCAGCATCCCTCCTTTTATCACCAATTTAACGGGAATTACCAATGCAATGGTGAGTAATGCCCCTAAATTTTATGAAATTGCCAAAAAAGTGGCCGAAATTACCAAAGACACCATTTTTGTGGCGCACAACGTAAACTTCGATTACAACATCATACAAAAGGAATTTAAAGATTTAGGATTTGAATTTAAACGAAAAAAATTGTGCACCGTTCGCTTGTCCAGAAAATTAATTCCCAATTTAAGATCGTACAGTTTGGGCGCGCTTTGCATTACGCAAAATATTGTAATTAAAGACAGGCACCGGGCAAAAGGAGATGCGGAAGCCACTGTGATTTTATTTGAAAAATTGTTGCGACTGGATACCGAAAATGTATTCAATTCCTTTTTAAATCCGCGGTCAAAACAATCGACTTTACCGCCTTTATTACCAAAAAAAACAGTTGATGAACTTTCAGAAAATTCGGGTGTTTATTATTTCAAAAATGAGAAAAATGAAGTCATTTATGTTGGAAAAGCAAAAAATATAAAACAACGCGTGCTGAGCCATTTTTACGACAAAACAAAAAAAGAAATTACCATGTGCTTGGAAACCAGCCATGTTTCGTACGTTGAAACCGGCAGTGAACTGTTGGCGTTGCTTTTGGAATCTTCGGAAATAAAAAATATATTTCCCAAATACAATCGGGCACAAAGAAGGGCTCAGGAAAGTATCGGGTTGTTTACTTATGAAGATAGAGATGGTATTATTCATTTGGCTTACAACCGATTAAAATTAATTACATCTCCGTTAATGAAGTTTTCAAACATTACGGAATGCCGAATTTTTCTGGAAAAACTATGCGAAGAATTTGAATTATGTCCGAAATACTGTCATTTACAAACCAATGTTTCCACTTGTTTTCATTACCAAATAAAAAAATGCAAAGGTGTTTGCAAAGAAGAAGAACCTGTTGAATTGTATAATTTAAGGGTGCGAGAAGCCATTGATTCCTTAAAATTTAATACAGAGAACTTTATCATTAAAGAAACTGGCAGAACCACCAATGAATATGCCTATGTTTTAATTTTAAACGGAATTTACAAAGGATTTGGCTACGCCAGCAAGAAAAAAAAGATCACCTCCGTTGAAGATTATTTCAATTTGCTGAATGCACAAAAAGAGAATAATGATGTTCGGCGGATTTTAAATGCTTATGTAGGCAAAAATAGCACGAGCATTGTTCCGTTAGACTACGTTAGCGCTCCGTTTGAACTTAATTTTTCCTAAATTTATTTTTTTGATTTCTTCTAAAAAAGAAAATTTTTGCAGTTATTAAAAGCTTTATTCAGCAATTAAAACTACAAAAATTTTACTTTGTTTTATACCAATTGAATTTTTAAATGGTATTGCATTCCTAAAAATTATCTCGAGTAATTTGGAGATTCTTTTGTGATGGTTACATTGTGCGGATGACTTTCACGCATTCCGGCAGCGGTAATTTTAACAAACTTAGCTCCTTTTTGAGCTTCAATATCTTTTGCGCCACAATAGCCCATTCCGGCACGCAAACCGCCAATAAACTGAATCATCGTTTCATTTAATTCGCCTTTATAAGGCACTCTTCCTACAATTCCTTCAGGGACTAATTTTTTAATATCGTCTTCAACATCCTGAAAATAACGATCTTTTGAACCATGTTCCATCGCTTCAATAGAACCCATCCCGCGATACGATTTAAATTTTCTTCCTTCGTAAATAATGGTTTCGCCCGGCGATTCTTTCGTGCCTGCCAATAATGAACCCAGCATCACACAATCCGCACCGGCTGCAATGGCTTTTGGGATATCTCCCGTATAACGAATGCCACCATCGGCAATTACCGGAACTCCTGAACCTTTAATGGCATTTGCCACTTCAATAATGGCTGAAAGTTGTGGAAAACCAACACCTGCAATAATACGGGTTGTGCAAATAGAACCTGGTCCAATTCCTACTTTTACGGCATCGGCGCCAGCTTCAACCAAATATTTTGCAGCTTCGCCTGTTGCAATATTGCCCACAACAACATCAATAGTGGGAAAAGCACCTTTAATTTGTTTTAAGACAGTTACCACGCCTTTGGTATGTCCGTGCGCCGTATCAATAATTAGCGCATCAACTCCGGCTGTTATTAAAGCTGAGGCTCTTTCAAGCGCATCAGCTGTAACACCTATTGCGGCAGCTACACGCAACCGTCCATATTGGTCTTTATTGGCATTCGGATTTTCCAACACCTTAATAATATCTCTATAGGTTATGAGTCCGACCAATTTATAATCGGCGTCAACAACCGGCAGTTTTTCAATTTTATTTTCCTGAAGAATCAATTCTGCCTGTTTTAAGGAAGTTCCGGCAGCAACGGTAATCAGGTTTTTAGTAGTCATTACTTCAGAAATTTTACGCTTGTTGTCTCCTTCAAAACGCAAATCCCTGTTCGTAATAATCCCAATCAGTTTTCCATCTTTATCAATCACGGGAATCCCTCCTATGCCATATTCTTTCATCAAGCTTTTAGCAACAAAAACCGTTTCATCTTTGGTGATGGTAATGGGTTGTAAAATCATTCCCGATTCTGACCGTTTTACTTTTTTAACTTCTGCAGCCTGTTTTTCAATGGACATGTTTTTGTGCAACACGCCAATTCCACCTTCCCGAGCCATGGCAATTGCCATATTCGATTCGGTAACTGTATCCATTGCTGCAGAAACAATTGGAACATTCAATGTGATGTTTTTTGTGAATTTTGTTTGTGTACTTACCTCGCGTGGCAAAACTTCTGAAAATGCCGGAACTAAAAGTACGTCGTCATAGGTTAAACCTTCACCTACGAATTTTGAAGAATCTGAAATCATATTGCAATCAACTTAATAATTAATTGCGTGCAAATTTAGACTATTTAAATTAAATAGCGCTATTTATGGCTTTTTTGAAAATAAAATTTGAGTTCCTATTGCAATTGTGGCCGACACAAAACTAAAAGTCATCAATATTCCCGAAAATATGACCACATATTTAAACCAAATTATTCCGCTCCAAAGCAAATAAATGCCACCAAAAGTTAAAATAATGGAGAAAAAAGGTTCTATCATTAAAAAATACTTGAACTTTTTATTGATGGATGTTGTGGCAAGAATTAAGGAAAGCAAAAAGAAAATCACCGACATAGAAAGAATGTGATTGTGAACAATGGTAAGTATTTCAGACTCGCTTTTTTTGAATTTCATGACTTCAGCAGCTTCATCGTTTTCATTTCCTAAATAATGACTTTCAATTTCCGAGGAACTCATAGAAGTTGTGTTGTTCACAAAACTCAAACCACCATAAAATCCTACACTAAGCACAATAATGAATACAAAAATGAGCGATTTTATTTCTTTAGGAAATTGATGTATGAGTCCGTGAATTTGCATTAAATTTGTTTTTTGTTATATAAAATTGTTACTGTTTTAAGCAGTTTATTTACCTCATTAGTCATTGATTTTGCTGAAATTGTTGCTCCGGAAATTGCTGCAATGTCTTTTTGATATTCTAAAGTTTCCTCTTTTGTTTTTCCATTGAACTGGTTCAACCAACGTTTACTGCCTACTTCGCCTCCATGGTCTTCTCTATAAACCAATACTTTTACTTTTGAAACAATCAAGTCTTTGTCAAAAATAACAATAAAATCGAAATAATCGGCTTTGCCAAATGCTTGACCTAAATAATAATAGCCTAATAATTTATCCTTGCCGTTAATTTTAAAGAAATTGGTTTCATCAATTTTTATTGGAAGTGTTTCCTTTACTTCCGAAGAAACAGCTATTGGCTGCTTAGAATATTTTTCCAAATTAAATGCTGTTTTAATTTCTTTTTCAATTAAGGCTTCAATCTTTTTATTTGTTGTGAAACTTGAAACTACAAGCACTATAATTGTTAAAATGGCTATTTTTTTCATTTTATAAATTTTTAAATTGAATGGTTCCTAACAAAAAACAATTAAATCCGTCATTCTGAACCAGCCTACTGGCAAGCAGGTTCAGAATAGCGGAAATTTAAATCATTATTTTAGAACCAAATGGCAACACCGGCATTGAATTGTTTTGCGGCATTACTTCCTGAAACCGCATTATTAACCAACTGATAATCAACTTTAAATGCAGCGCCATCGGCAACTTTATAGTTTAAGCCAAAAACCAATTCATTTTTGTCAAAAGCCTTATTTGCCACTAAACTTCCTTCAGTTTCAGCGTGTGTATTGTACTTTTCATATCTTAAAAACGGAGTCAGTTTTTCTTCCCCTTTTAAATCAAACCCATAAGCAATTTCAGCATACAATCCGGTCATTTTAGAGCCCAAATCTTTACCGGTTAAGGTATTGTATTCTTTCGTGTCAGATAAATCAGCGTTAATATATTGTCCTCTTAATTCTAAATTATTGTATTTATAACGGGCATCCAGGCCAATCATTGAAATCCCAATAGTTGAACCTTCAACAGAAGTGTCATCTGTTTGGGTTTTACCAAAATAGCCCGACAATCCTATTCTAAGTCCGGCAATTCCGTAATAATCCAATTTAGTGGAGAAGTTGGGTGAACTAACAACCGACTCTGCCCCTTTTTGACGTCCTTTTCTTAATCCGTCCGATCCTCTTAAAACTCCTGCGCCACCAGCATAAGATTTAAAACCGTTGAATACATAAGCTTGATATTTTAAAGAAGCATTGTCTATTCTTCCTGAAATCCCTGCTCCCAATTCTCTCCAAGTAGTTGGTACAATAACATTGTCAACATTTGGGCGTTCTACCCCATAATATGTTGTTGGCTCATGATATTCATTAATAATCCCCATGGGTACCA
The DNA here is from genome assembly GCA_010906935.1 of Gelidibacter sp. Taxonomy (GTDB): domain Bacteria; phylum Bacteroidota; class Bacteroidia; order Flavobacteriales; family Flavobacteriaceae; genus Lutibacter. Next base: position 57,215 of record JAAFHC010000001.1, on the reverse strand, counting down.
ACATTAAACCTGCCAACACATTTACATTTTCATTTAATTTATATTTTATATAGGCTTGCTCTACGTAAACTTCCGAGACATGCTCATATTCAATTTCAGTTAAAAAACTCACCTTTTCATTAAATTTATACCCAAAAAGTAATACCAATCGGTGTACATCTAATTTCCCCGCTTTTGAACCGTCGGGTTCATTATAGTCAATTTGCGCATACCCCCCAATTGTGATGCCTTTACCCAAGTGATCACCTAATAATTTGTTTCCTGAATTTTGATAAGTATTCTCTGAGTTTTCTTGTGCAAACCCTGTGAAACCAATCAATAATGCTAATGCTAATCTAATATTTTTCATTTTTTGATTTAAGTTAATTAATTAATTTTTATTTAGACTTATTATAAATAATAGCACAAAAATATATAAGATACGAGAAATAAAAAAGCTTTATTTAGAATAATTATAAATAAGATGACTTATGTCATATTATAGAAAAATACAAAAAACTATATGATTGATTTTTAAGTAATTAAGAATTAGCTGAAAATTTTCAAAGCCTCATTATATGCGCTTTCAAAACTCATCGCATTGATATTTGTCGATGCTTTTTGCTGATTGAAGTAAGAAATTAGTTTTTCCGTAGGCATATTTCCGGTAAGATCGTCCTTCGCCATCGGACAACCGCCGTAGCCCATGATGGCACCATCAAAACGATTACACCCAGCTTTGTAGGCCGCATCAACTTTTTCAAACCAAGTTGTTGGTGTTGTATGCAGGTGTGCGCCAAATTCAATGGAGGAATAAGCCGGAATTAAATTCGAAAAAAGATATTCGATAATTTCAGGCGTTGAACTTCCGACAGTATCAGACAAGGATAAAATTTTAACGCCCATTTTTGAAAGCTTTTCCGTCCAGTTTGAGACAATTTCAACATTCCATGGATCTCCATACGGATTTCCAAAACCCATGGATAAATACGCAACCACTTCTTTATTGGTTTTGGCGGCGATGCTCAATATTTCATTCAAAATTTCAATGGATTCTATAATCGTTTTGCCGGTATTTCGCATTTGAAAATTCTCTGAAATTGAAAAAGGATAACCCAAATAGGTGATTTCTTCAAATTGTGAAGCCTCCTCTGCCCCACGAACATTGGCCACAATCGCCAATAATTTACTTTGGGTTTTACTCAAATCAAGTTTTGATAGCACTTCCACAGTATCTCGCATTTGAGGTATTGCTTTTGGTGAAACAAAACTGCCAAAATCTATCGTATCAAAACCCACCCGAAGCAATGCATTTATATATTGTGCTTTGACTTCAGAAGAAATAAAATGCGATTTTATGCCTTGCATGGCATCTCTTGGACATTCTATGAGTTTTACTTTTTTCATGGGTTTTCAAATATACAAAACCTATGAAGAAAAAAGGATAAAAAGAGCAATCCCTACAAACACAATAATTTTAAACCATTTAATTTTTGAGTTGAAGGTTGGATGCGTTTTTAGATAAGATGCGAAATTTCCAGACAAAACGGAAACCATGGAGAAAATAACCAATGCCTGAAGCATAAACAGTCCGCCCAAAACATAAAATTGCATTACTGTACTTTGCGAAGAACTGTAAAGAAATCCGGGGAAAAATGCTAAAAAGAAAATAGAAACCTTCGGATTTAAAACATTCATAATAAATCCTTGTTTAAAAAGTTTTATCAGGCTTTTTTTATCTGCTTTCTTATTCAACACCAATTCTTCATCCGATCTAAAAGTTAGATAAGCCAAATAAAATAAGTACAATGCGCCAAACAATTTGATTGCAAAATAGATGTTTTCCGATTGTTTTATCAAAGCCGAAACGCCAAAAGCCACTAAAGAGGTGTGAATAATTATGCCTGAAACCAAACCTAGTGAAGTGGCAATACCATATTTTTTGCCATTGGTCATACTTTGAACCAATACATAAATAATATCGGGTCCCGGCATAATGGTGAGCAACATAGAGGCAACTAAAAACGACCCTAAAATTTCGTAATTCATTTAAATTTTTTACAATTTCAAAGTTATCCTTTTTTACCAAACAAAAAAACTTGTTTCAGCATCTTAAAATAGTGAAGCCAACTATTATAAAAATACCGAAACAAGTTCTAAATCTAACCTTTTTAAGGATTAAAGCCTTTTGTTTAAATTAAAATTTAAAATTCAATCCCATTTTAAAGTTTCTGCCTTTGGTAGTATAACCAATGGTTTCCACATAGTTTTCATTGAAAATATTATTCGCCTGAACAAATAATAAAAGTCGGTCTTTTATCAAATTGTGGCTCGCAAATACATCGACCAAACTATAAGCTTTCAAATTAATATTTTCCCCACTTCCCCATTGGTCAAAATACGTTCTTTTTGAAATATTTTTAAAACGTAGCGACAAATAAGTGTTCTTTATACTATTGGTTTCAATTAAGGCGGTTATTTTATGCTTTGGAATGTAATCGGTATCAGAGTTTTTATACATATATGCGTGGCCAAGTTTAACTGTAGCATCTTTAAAAATTTCATATTTTATTTCTGTTTCAACACCTCGCGCATTTAATTGCTTTTCAGAATTTGAATACGTCACATAATCGGGCAAAATAATGGCATTTTCTTCTTCTCTGTAAAAGAATACCGAATTAATTTCAACCTTATTTTTTAAAGAATAAATAAATCCGAATTCCATACTTTTATCTTCTTCAGGCTTTAAATCCACATTTCCATATTGGGAAAATAACTGATAGGTACTTGGCGCAATAAATGCAGTACTTAAAGAGGAAATAAGTCTAAATTCCTTTGAAAAATTATACGAAGGATTCACATTATAAACCCAATAATTTCCGTATTCGCTGTGATTGTTTAGGCGCGCCCCTGCATTCATATTAAAGCCAGATAGTGAATTGTAAACCACCGTAAAATAAGGATCCATGGTATTGTAATTTGCCAACCCTTCATCTATATCTCCATACGGACTGTTTGTTTCATTACTTTGTTTTTGGTAATTCACCCCAGTGATTAACTGAAGTTGATCCGTAAATTTATAATTATTGATAACATCAGCCACATAGGTTTTTCCCGTGTATTCAAAATGATCTGTGGCATTTGACCAGCTGTTAAATATGTCTAAAATCCTGTCATTTTTGTTATATGATGCACTTGCGGAAAAAATTCCTTTCTCATAATTAAAGTTAGATGAAAAACCAAATCGAAGCTGCTCATTTTCACCATTGTTAATGTCAGAATCGGAAAATGCTCCGCCATCAAAATCATAGACATCTTTGTCGTAATGGCTAAATAACTGAACATTAATTTTCTCATTAAATTTGTAGCCTAAACGCACAAAAGTGTTTGTAGCCTTAAATTGGTCGCTTTCAAATTTTACGGCGCTGTTTTCGTCACTGGCATCGGACAATCCTTCAACATTGGAAAAATTTCCGGAAGCCAAATAACTGAATTTCTTTACAATTCCGTTAACCGTAATATTTTGGTTGAAGTCGTTAATATCCAATTTTGAATCTTGTTGCGAATTGTTGGTTCCTGCTGAAATTTCATAATTCATTGAAATTGGTTTATCTACAGGTTGTTTCAATTTAATATTAATAACGCCGGTAGCAGCGCCAGAACCATACAACGTGCTTGCGGAACCGTTCATTACTTCAATAGATTCAATTTGGTTTAGTGAAAGCAAACGCAAATCGAACGTGGTATTTACGCCCGATGGATCGCTTACCGAAACGCCGTCAACAAGCACAATCACATGGCGATCTCTCCCGCCTCTTATGTAAATACTTTTGTTTTTTCCGGCAGAACTGTTTGCGCCGTTAATGCTGATTCCCGCAATATTATCCAAAATATCCGCAACGGATTTCCCTTTTAGATGTTCAATTTCTTGGGGTGTAATTTGGTAAATAATTTTACCGACGAGTTCCTTTTTAATGGCAAATTTTGTGGCGGTCACCACAACTTCGTTTAATTGCTCAATACTGTCATTTTTTTGTTGAGCGTTTAAGGTCGTTATTGCAAAAAATAAGCATAACGCACTTAAATGAAATGAATGTTTTTTCATTTTTATGATTTAATAAATTAATAAATAAATCAGGTAAGTTTTCAAGTACAGAAATAACCATACTCAAACAATTCTCCCGAAAGTTTGAACTATACAGATTTTGGCAGGTCTCCTGGCTTGCGTATTGTTATTTACCTTCCCGTCCTGAACGAACAGTGGCTTAAAGCTAATAACAACCACCAATTTCTTGGCTAAGCTTACAGTTGCGGGAACAGCTCCGGATTTAAACCGAATTCCCTTTTCACTTAGTTATACAGAAGTATAAATAAGAACCATAATCTGATGCAAAAGTAATTAATTCAACCCAACTTACACGATTAAATTTTGAAAATATTACATTTGTGAAAATTTATTTTAATGAAGTTGTCCATCTCCATAATTTTCGCATTTACATTCCCATTACTTTTGTTTTCCTGTAAAAATGATCAGAAAAATGTTGAATCAGAAAGAAAAATAAATACCGAAAGCACCATTAAATATGCGAAAGGATTTGACATTCAGCATTTTAAAAATTACATAAAACTTACCGTAAAAGCACCTTATCAAAATTCAACAGAGATTTTTGAGTTTTTTCTTACACACAATAAATCAAACACCGATTTAAATACCATACAAATTCCCATAAATTCCATTGTGGTCACCAGCACCACACACATTCCAATGCTCGAATTGCTGCAAGTTGAAAATAAATTGGTCGGTTTTCCAAACACCGATTATGTTTCATCAACAAAAACGAGAAATTTAATTGCCAAAGGTTTTATTAAGGAACTTGGTCACGAAGAAAGCATCAATACGGAATTGTTGCTCGATTTAAAACCCGATTTGGTAGTTGGTTTTTCGCTGAACAGCAACAATAAAATGTTTTCTGTGATTGAAAAATTTGGAATTCCGGTGCTGTTGAATGGCGATTGGATGGAAGAAACACCGCTTGGCCGTGCAGAATGGATTAAGTTTTTTGGGGTGTTGTTTGATAAAGAAAAAATGGCTGACAGTATTTTTAATGAAATTGAAAAAAATTATTTGGATGCAAAAAATATTGCCTCAAAAGCAACTGAAAATCCAACAGTACTTTCGGGCGGACTTTTTAAAGATGTTTGGAATTTACCTGCCGGTGATAGTTTTGAAGCCACTTTTTTGAAGGATGCTAACACAAATTACCTATGGAAGGATTCTAAGGGAAAAGGAAGCCTATCCTTAAATATTGAAAATGTGTTCGAAAAAGGAAAAGATGCCGAATTGTGGATTTCTCCAAGTTATTATAAAACCTTGGAACAGCTTAATAATGCAAATGTTATATACTCAAAATTCATTGCTTTTCAAAGCAGTAACATATTTACCTATGTGAATAAACAAGGTGAAAAAGGTGGTATTATGTATTTTGAACTCGCTCCTGCCCGACCCGATTTGGTTTTAAAAGATTTAATTAAAATCGCGCATCCTGAACTATTAACCGACTATGAATTTACTTTTTACGAAAGATTGAAATAAGTTTATAGATAAAAAAGTTTGAATGTTAAAAGTTTAAAAGTTGTTGGTGTTGAGAATTGATTGTTGACTAAACATTTTACTTTAGCCTTTAAACTTTTAATATTTAATATTTAACTTTTCAATGCCCAACACAGCAGTGCTTTAAAACAACTTAATTTGCCCAGCCTCATCGGATAGATTGTCATTTTCAGAATCGGGATCAACCTCAGAAGAATCGATATTATTGTCAATAATTTCTTCATCATTAACTTCCACATCTGCTATAACTGGCGGTTCATAAGGCAAAGGCTCCAGCATATTCACCTGTTTAATTTTATCGGCGGTTAGTTGATTTCCTTGTGCTTTTATTCCTTTGATTGCAATGAATTCTTCAAAATTTAAGGAGATAAGCTCCAAATTTCGTTTTGAAAACAATATTTCGGCCATTGGTCTAAAATCTGTGGCAACAATTTCCAATTGCGATTTTGGATGTTCAGAAATAAAAAGTTCTTCCTTATTCGGATTGTCGATCATAAATCGTTTTACGAAGTATTTTTCCTTGTCGCCATCATAATAAATAACAGAAATTGGTTTTTCCGGAATCCATTTTTCCAGCACAATCATATCACTGTCAAAATGCGTGGTAAGTTCTGGTTTAATGGTTTTAATAATTCCTTTCTGGTTGATAATCAGTAAGCGGTCTTCCGGTTTAAATTCACCCAGCAATTCTCCTCTTTTATCGGCATTTAAACGTTGTACGGTTTCATCAAACCAAATTTTCCGAGGTTTCAATGTTGAAACACCTTCCGATTTTAATTCAATTTTTTTGATGGTGTGTTTTGAAACAATGTTTCCCCTGGAACTTCGCCCTTTGATGGCCAAAACTGAAAAATCAATATCCCATTTCAGTTTTTTTACACTTCCTGCAGCACGCAAATTAATGGTGATTGTTTCAGCTTCCCCATTCGGATTTTCAGTAAAATAAACCACTTGTGATCCTTTATTTCCTGCTGTTAAATCATATTCTTTATCGCGTGTAATTCCGGTAACATTAAATCGTTTTATATAACTCGGACCGTTTTTCCCGTCTCTGTAAATCATGTTGTAAACGGTGCGTATATCGTTCTTTTTAAATACGGCCACGTGAATAATGTCTTTTCCTACAAAGGTTTTTGCATCAACTTTTGTAACCAACATCGCCCCGTCTCCTCTAAAAACAATGACATCATCAATATCGGCACAATCATCAACATATTCGTCTTTTTTAAGGGAAGTACCCACAAAACCTTCTTCTTTATTTACATAGAGTTTTGTGTTTCGCATCACCACTTTGGTGGCGATAATATCATCAAACAAACGAATTTCTGTCAAACGCTCTTTACCTTTTCCGTATTTTAGTTTTAGGTTTTTAAAATAGTCAATGGCAAATTCAATAATGTTTGCCAAATGTTTTTTTACTTCCTCAATTTTTTCTTCCAAACTTTCTATAAACTGTTTGGCTTTGTCGATATCAAATTTTGATATTTTCTTGATGCGAATTTCTGTCAAACGCACAATATCTTCCTCGGTAATCGGTCGTTTTAAATGTTTTATATGTGGTTTTAAACCCTCATCAATTGCTTTAATTACACCTTCCCAAGTACCCTGATCCTCAATGTCTCGGTAAATTCTATTTTCAATAAAAATACGTTCCAAAGAAGCGAAATGCCATTGCTCATCCAACTCATTTAATTGAATTTCAAGCTCGAGCTTTAGCAATTCAACAGTATGGTTTGTTGATCGAATTAAAATTTCTGAAACGCCTATAAAAACCGGTTTATTGTCGTCGATCACACAACACAAAGGTGAAATCGGATTTTCGCAACTGGTGAAAGCATATAATGCATCTATGGTTTTGTCAGGTGAAATGCCGTTAGGCAAATGCACCAAAATCTCAACATTGGCTGCAGTATTGTCTTCTATTTGTCTGATTTTTATGGTTCCTTTTTCATTTGCTTTTAAAATGGAATCAATTAAAGTAGATGTTGTTGTTCCGAAAGGAATTTCAGTAATCACCAATGTTTTTTTATCGAGTTGGCCAATCTTTGCCCTAACCCTAATCTTCCCGCCTCTTTTTCCGTCGTGATATCCGGAAACATCTGCAATTCCTCCTGTTAAAAAATCTGGAATCAGCGTAAAAGGTTTCTCTTTTAAATGTTTTATGGAAGCATCAATCAATTCATTAAAATTGTGCGGCAAAATTTTTGTTGAAAGTCCAACTGCAATTCCTTCAGCACCTTGTGCCAATAACAACGGAAACTTAACAGGTAAATCTATTGGTTCTTTTTTCCTGCCATCATAGGAAGATTGCCAATCTGTAGTTTTCGGATTAAAAACCACCTCCAAAGCAAATTTCGACAATCGGGCTTCAATATAACGCGCTGCGGCAGCGCGGTCACCGGTTAAAATATTTCCCCAGTTTCCCTGCATATCAATCAGCAATTCTTTTTGTCCCAATTGAACCAAAGCATCGGAAATTGAAGCGTCGCCGTGCGGATGGTATTGCATGGTATGGCCAACAACGTTAGCAACTTTATTGTAGCGACCATCATCCAAATCCTTCATAGAATGCATGATTCTGCGTTGCACCGGTTTAAAACCATCTTTTAAGCCAGGAACCGCACGCTCCAAAATAACATAAGAAGCGTAGTCCAAAAACCAGTCTTTGTACATTCCCGTAACCTTGGTAATGGTTTCCTGGTTGCCGAAATCCTCGTTTAAGTGTTCTTCTAAATGTTCGTTTTCGTTGTTGTCTTCTTCCATAGTGTTTAATCCAAAATCTTTCAAAAAAATATTAAAAGTTAATTTTTTAGATATTAAAAGTTAGATATTAAATATTAAAAGTTTAAAAATCTTATAAATATATTAGCCTTAAATTTTATATTTAATATCGTATATTTAATATTGTATATCGTATATCTAATATCGTTTATTTAAAATCGTAAGTCAAAAATTTTCTTCTATAATATCCAATTCAAATTTTAAATTTTCTATGATAAACTTTTGACGATCGGGTGTGTTTTTTCCCATATAAAATTCCAGCATTTTATCAATAGACATTTCTTTATCAAGCATAACGGGATCCAAACGAATGCTATCTCCAATAAAATTGGCAAATTCATCGGGTGAAATTTCACCCAATCCTTTAAATCGCGTAATCTCCGGTTTTCCTTTTAACGTATCAATAGCTTGTTGTTTTTCTTCAGGAGAATAGCAATAAAAAGTTTGTTTTTTATCCCTCACCCTAAACAGCGGCGTATCTAAAATATATAAATGACCTTCTTTGATCAATTCAGGGAAAAATTGCAAAAAGAAAGTGATTAACAGCAATCGAATATGCATTCCGTCCACATCGGCATCGGTTGCAATCACAATATTATTATACCTTAACTCTTCTATGGATTCTTCAATATTAAGAGCCGCCTGCAATAAGTTAAATTCTTCATTTTCATACACAATTTTTTTATTCATTCCGTATGAATTCAACGGCTTTCCGCGTAAACTGAATACGGCTTGGGTATTTACGTTCCTCGATTTGGTAATGGAACCGCTGGCAGAATCCCCTTCGGTAATAAATAAGGTGCTTTCCAACCGATTTTCTTTCTTTAAATCGTTTAAATGAACCCTGCAATCGCGTAATTTTTTATTGTGTAATCCAGCTGTTTTTGCACGTTCACGGGCCAATTTACGAATACCAGATAAGTCGTTACGTTCTTTTTCGGCCTGTAATATTTTTTTCTGAATTCTTTCTGCAGCAATCGGATTTTTATGAAGGTAATTGTCCAAATTCGTCTTCACAAAATCGGTAATAAACGTCCGCACCGAAGGTAATCCGTCTCCCATTTCCGTAGAACCCAGTTTGGTTTTGGTCTGGCTTTCAAAAATAGGCTCCATTACTTTTATGCTAATGGCCGAAACAATGGATTTTCGTATGTCGGCAGATTCGTAATTTTTACCAAAAAACTCACGTATGGTTTTTACTACGGCTTCTCTAAATGCATTTTGATGGGTTCCGCCTTGTGTTGTATGTTGTCCGTTTACAAAAGTGTGGTATTCTTCACTATATTGCGCTTTGCTGTAAGTAATTGCGACTTCAATATCATTTCCTTTTAAATGAATTATAGGAAACAACATGGCGTCTTCGGCAATATTCTCTTCCAGCAAATCTTTTAATCCGTTTTCTGAAAAATACTTTTCTCCGTTAAAAATGATGGTTAAACCTGTGTTTAGGTACACATAATTTTTAATCATTTTTTCAATATACTCGTTTCTGTACTTGAATTTTGTAAAAATGCTTTTATCCGGAACAAAGGTCACTTTGGTTCCTTTGCGATGCGCGGTTTCTTCAGGTTTTTCAACATGGGTGATATTTCCTTTTTCAAATTCGGCAAACACCGTTTTTCCGTCTCTAAAAGATTGCACTCTAAAATACGAGGATAATGCGTTTACAGCCTTGGTTCCTACACCATTTAAGCCTACCGATTTTTTAAACGCAAGAGAGTCATATTTTCCTCCGGTATTCATTTTAGAAACCACATCTACGACTTTTCCTAATGGAATACCACGTCCGTAATCTCGAATGGTCACCGTATCTTCTTTCACCAAAACTTCAATCGTTTTGCCGGCGCCCATCACATACTCATCAATGGAATTATCTATAACTTCCTTGATAAGAATATAAATTCCGTCATCGGGTGATGAGCCATCGCCTAACTTTCCGATATACATTCCTGGACGAAGACGAATATGTTCTTTCCAATCAAGTGATCGAATATTGTCCTCGGTATATGCTGTTTGATCTGTCATTTATTCTGTATGGTTCTTGAAGCGTGGCTAAAGTACTATTTTGCTTTAAGAAATAAAAAAAAGTATGTCAAAATAATTATTAACACAATAAAGTTAAAAAAGTCCCCTAATCCCAGAGGGAAAATTGATTTTTGAAAACTGAAAAATTAAAATCGTAAAAAAAATATTCAAACTCCTCAACACTCAACGCTCAATACTCAATTACACATTAAACCTAAAATGCATAATATCACCGTCTTGCACAATATATTCTTTACCTTCAACACGCATTTTCCCGGCCTCTTTTACCTTGGCTTCGCTTCCGTATTTCACAAAATCTTCATATGCAATAACTTCTGCCCTAATAAATCCTTTTTCAAAATCAGTATGAATTACACCAGCAGATTGGGGGGCGCTATCGCCAATATTGATTGTCCATGCGCGCACTTCTTTAACGCCAGCAGTAAAATAGGTTTGAAGTTTTAAAAGTTTGTAAGCTGCTCTAATTAAAACTGAAGCGCCCGGTTCTTTTAACCCCAAATCTTCCAAAAAAAGCTGACGTTCTTCAAAAGTTTCCAATTCCGTAATATCAGCTTCTGTTCCAACGGCTAAAACGATCACCTCTGCATTTTCTTCTTTTACAGCTTCTTTTATGATATTTACATACTCATTTCCGTTAACGGCTGAATTTTCATCAACATTGCAAACATACAATACTGGTTTGTCAGTTATAAATTGCAATGGTTTTATATATTCTTCACGTTCTTTTTCGGTTAAATCGATAGTGCGTACTAATTTAGCCGATTCCAATCCTTTTTTAACCTTTTCTAAAGCATCCAATTCTTTTTGAGCTTCTTTATTTCCTGTTCTGGCAGCTTTTTTAACTTTATCAAGTTTTTTATCTAAAGTTTCTAAATCTTTTAACTGAAGCTCAAAATCGATGGTTTCTTTATCTCTTAAAGGATCAATAGTGGTATCAACATGAATAATATTGTCATTGTCGAAACAACGAATTACATGGATTATAGCATCCGTTTCACGAATATTTGCTAAAAATTGATTTCCCAATCCTTCACCTTTGCTTGCACCGCGAACCAATCCTGCAATATCAACAATATCAACTGTTGCGGTTTGTACACGCTGAGGTTTTACCAATTCTTCCAGTTTTGCTAATCGACTGTCCGGCACATTTACCACACCAATATTTGGTTCAATGGTACAAAACGGAAAGTTTGCGCTTTGTGCTTTTGCATTGGACAAACAATTAAATAAGGTCGATTTCCCAACGTTTGGCAATCCTACTATCCCTGCTTTCATATTGATATTTTTATTAATTTTTACTGAAAAAGCGCTTTTTTTATGAGCGTGCAAATATACTGTTTTCAATGATATAAATTTAAGATTTTTCGGTTTATATATTGAACTAAAAACAGGTTAGTAAATTTTCAATTTTTGATAATAATTGTATATTAGCACCCAACATTAACCAAATTAACAATGAAAAAATTAAACATTTTATTAGTATTGCTCTGTTTCTTTGCAAATATTGCAGTTGCACAAGAACTTGTTTCAGGAATTGTCACTAACGTCTCAGGCGAACCTTTACCTGGAGCAAGTGTAATTGAAAAAGGAACTTCAAATGGCACTGTTACCGATTTTAACGGAAATTATAAAATCTCCGCAAAGAAAGGCGCAACCCTTGTTTTTAGCTTTGTTGGGTTTCAATCAAAAGAGATTCAGATTGCCTCAAACAATTTAAATGTCTCTTTGGAAGAAAAGGGAGAACAATTAAGCGAGGTGCAAATTGTGGGTTCAAGAAGCACCAAAAGAACGGCCGTGGACACACCGGTTCCTGTTGATGTTATTGATGTAAGTCAACTTGCTTCCAAAAACGGAAATGTTGATTTAACACAAATCTTACAATACGCGGCCCCTTCATTTAATGCTTCAAAACAATCAGGTTCCGATGGTGCCGACCATATTGTACCGGCTTCGTTAAGAGGACTTGGTCCAGATCAAACACTCGTATTAATTAATGGAAAAAGAAGGCATCAGTCATCACTGGTCAATATTTTCGGTACGCGCGGTAGGGGAAATTCGGGAACAGATTTAAATGCAATTCCGGTTTCAGCCATAAAAAGAATTGAGGTTTTAAGAGATGGCGCTTCAGCGCAATATGGTTCCGATGCCATTGCCGGCGTTATCAATATTGTGTTAAAAGACAATACAGATGGCGTTACTGGTGGCTTAACTTACGGCGCTTACAGCACTGCCATTGGCAAAGGTTGGGAAGAAGCAACCGGTGAAACTTTACACAACGTTGAAGGAAAAAACAGGTTAGATGGAAAAGATAAACGTTTTGATGGCGAAACCACAAAATTAGATTTGAATTACGGCGTAAAAATTGGTGAAAAAGGATTTATGAATTTCACTACTGAATTGTTTTCGAAAGAAAAAACATTGCGTCCTGGGTTTGATTGGAGAAAAGGTTATGGAAGCGCCGCAGTAGATGCATTTAATTTTATGATTAACACCATGATTCCTGTTTCTGAAAATACGGAAATTTACGCTTTTGGCGGTAAAAATTATAGAGATACCAATGCCAATGCGTTTTCAAGAAGCAGTTTTGCTGATGGTGACAACCGTTCAGTTCCAAGTTTATATCCTAACGGATTTACGCCGCAAATTACTTCAAATATCATAGATGCATCTGTTTCTGCAGGTGTTAGGCATTTAATGGAAAATGGATGGAATGTAGATTTTAACAACACTTTTGGTAAAAACAGTTTCCATTATTTTATTAAAAATACCAATAATGCTTCTTTGAAAGATGCCTCTCCTACTGATTTTGATGCCGGCGGACATAGTTTGTCACAAAATACAACTGGCGTAGATTTCAATAAGTATTTTGAGGAAGCCGCAAGCGGAATAAGTCTTGCATTTGGTATGGAATACCGAACAGAAAATTTTATTATTTTTTCAGGTGAAGAAGCTTCTTATGCTTTATATGATGTAGACGGATTGCCAGTAACAAATCCGGCCACACAAACTGTTGCTTTTGACACTAATGGAGATGATCTTCCCGGCGGGTCTCAAGGATTTCCAGGGTATAGCCCCGATAATGAAGTGGACAGAAGCCGAAGCAATCTAGGTCTTTATGTGGATGCTGAATTTAATTTAAGCGATAATTTCCTTGTGGCTACAGCTTTGCGATATGAAAATTACAGCGATTTTGGAAGTACTTTTAATTACAAATTGGCCAGCAGATTTAAAGTGGGCGAAAACTTATCATTGAGAGGTTCCTTATCTACCGGTTTTAGAGCTCCTTCTTTAGCGCAATTGTACTACAACTTAATATTCACAAATATTGTAAACGGACAATCGTTAACCTCATTGCTTTCTGCAAATAACAGTACCGTTACCAAAGGTTTTGGAATTAATCAATTGACAGAAGAAAAAGCATTGAACGGCAGTATTGGTTTTACTTATAAAAAAGGCGGATTTACCGCAACAGTTGATGCTTATTCAATTAAAGTGGATGACAGGATTGTATTAACCGATAATTTTGATGCTTCCGGACTTGGAATTCCGGGTGTTGAAGCTGCACAATTTTTTGCAAATGGTGTGGATACCAAAACCCAAGGACTTGATATGGTTTTTACCTACAGTGGATCAATTGACAGCGATAACTCTTTTATTGTGGGATTGACCGGGAATATTAACGACCTTAAAATTGAAAAAATTCACAATGGAAACCTAAATGAATATACTTTCTTTAGTCCGTTTTCACGTGCCTATCTTGAAGCTGCAGCTCCTGATTATAAATTTGGACTAAACATGGGTTATACCCATAAAAAATTCAATGCGAATGTTGTCTTAACACAATTTAGTGAAGTAAAATTACAGGATTTTCAATGGGTAGACACCCCTGCAACAACTCAATCGGAAGCTAATGCTTTATATGAAATTGCAACAGATGTTTATAAAAAGAAAATGATCGTAGATTTAAATTTCTCCTATGAAATTTCCAAATCTTTCACATTCACAGTTGGCGGAAATAATATTTTTAACCAATATGCAACGCCTCAATTTGATGGCTGGACTGATCAAGGCGGATTAATGGATTCTGTTCAAATGGGTTCTGATGGTGCTTATTTCTTCGGAAGAATAGGTTTTAAATTATAAAATTTAATTTAAGTAAAATAAAAAAAGAAGGTGTATTTTGTTAAATACGCCTTCTTTTTTTATCTCAAATATTTTAAAAAACTAAGGATGAAGCTCTAAATACTTCTTAACAAAAGCTTTAATACCATCATCTATATTTGTTTCCGGTTTAAAATTAATATAGTTGAATAAACTTTCCACATTGGCATACGTGCTTTGAACATCGCCTGGCTGCATCGGTTTAAAAACCATTTTTCCTTTTTTGCCTAATGCTTTTTCTATGGCCTTTATAAAATCCATTAAAGCAACCGGACTGTTATTTCCGATATTAAAAATCTGATAAGGCTTTGTGCTTTTTGAAGAAGTTGTTTTTTTTGGGTTAAACTTCGGATTGTTTTCTTTTGGCGCCAAAGGAATTAATCGTTTTATGCTTTCAACAATATCGCCCACATAAGTGAAATCGCGGCTCATATTTCCGTTGTTGAACACTTCAAATTCTTTGTCCTCCACAATGGCTTTCGTAAAAATATGCAAGGCCATATCTGGTCTTCCCCACGGTCCATACACCGTAAAAAATCGCAATCCCGTTGAAGGAATGTTGTATAAATTGGCATAAGAATGCGCCATCATTTCATTGGCCTTTTTACTGACGGCGTACATCGCCAAAGGATGATCGGTACAATTGTCTTCCTGAAAAGGAATATCTTCGCTTAAGCCATAAACGGAACTTGAAGAAGCAAACAATAAATGTTCCACAGGAAAAGCCCTGCAACTTTCCAAAATATTTAAGAAACCCGTAATATTGCTGTCCACATAAGCGTGCGGATTTTCCAAAGAATACCTAACGCCTGCCTGAGCAGCTAAATTAACCACATAATCAAATTGTTGTTCTTTAAAAAGATTTTTTAATTGCATTAAATCCGTTAAATCCAATTTTATAAAGGAAATTGCGTCTAACTTTTGAAGCTTATTGTATTCAATTGTATCGGTATCAAAACCCAAGTCTCTTAAACGCGCATATTTTAATTGAGGATCGTAATAATCGTTAATATTGTCTAATCCAACCACTTCATAATTCGATTCCACTAACAGTTTTGCCAAATGATGGCCAATAAAACCTGCCATTCCGGTAATTAATACTTTCTTCATTTAAAGATATTGGATTTATAATTTAAACAAAAATAAAACTAATTAGTCAAACCACTTAAATGTGTCCTATTTATTTCAAAAAGAATGCTTAAAAATTGAAATATACTGCCTAAATTTGACCTGTTAAACGAAAAAAAAATGAATAAAAAATTAATAGAATGCGTACCAAATATTAGTGAAGGTCGCGATATTGCCAAAATAAATGCCATTGCTGCCGTTGTTGAAACTGTTGAAGGCGTTAAATTATTAGATGTAGACCCTGGAAAAGCAACCAACAGAACGGTAATTACTTTTGTTGGCGAACCGGAAAATGTGATTGAAGCTGCCTTCAGAGTGATTAAAAAAGCAGCAGAATTAATAGATATGAGCAAACATTCCGGAGAACATCCTCGGTTTGGTGCCACCGATGTTTGTCCTCTTGTCCCAATCTCAGGAATTACTTTAGAGGAAGCTGCTATTTTTGCCCATAAATTAGGTGAACGCGTAGGTAAAGAATTGGGAATTCCAGGTTATTATTATGAAAATGCCGCTAAAGAAGAAAAACGTAAAAATTTGGCCAATTGCCGTGCCGGTGAATATGAAGGATTGAAAGAAAAATTGGTAAATCCGGAATGGAAACCCGATTTTGGTCCTGCTGAATTTAACGAATCTGTTGCGAAATCAGGAGCTATTGCCATTTCCGCACGTGATTTTTTAATTGCCTACAACGTTAATTTAAATACCACTTCAAGCAGAAGAGCCAATGCCATTGCTTTTGACATTCGTGAAGCCGGAAGGGTAAAATATGAAAATGGTGTTTCAGGAAAAATGATGTTGGATAAAAATGGGGAACCTGATCGAATTCCCGGAAAATTAAAAGCGGTTAAAGGAATTGGCTGGTATATTGAAGAGTATGGCATTGCCCAAATATCCTACAATTTAACCAATATCAACATCACACCAATGCACATCGCTTTTGATGAAAGCGAAAAGTCGGCGATTGAAAGAGGATTGCGCGTTACAGGCTCAGAATTAATTGGATTGATTCCTCTAAAGGCGATGTTAGACGCCGGAGATTATTTTTTACGCAAACAACAGCGTTCTTTAGGAATTTCAGAAGAAGAAAAAATAAAAATTGCTGTAAAATCACTTGGCTTAGATGATTTAAAACCTTTCAATCCGAATGAAAAAATTATTGAATATTTACTTAAAGGAGATTCAAAAAAACTGATTGATTTAACGGTAAGTGGTTTTGCCGAAGAAACTGCAGCAGAATCCATTGCTCCCGGAGGCGGTTCTATTTCTGCTTATGTAGGTGCTTTAGGGGTTTCATTGGGAACTATGGTTGCCAATTTATCAAGTCACAAAGCTGGTTGGGATGACAAATGGGAATTCTATTCCGATTGGGCAGTAAAAGGTCAGGCCTATAAAAATAAATTATTACAGTTGGTAGATGAAGATACCAATGCTTTTAATAAAATAATCGATGGATTCAGAATGCCGAAAACTACTGATGAGGAAAAAGAAGCGCGCAAACAAGCGATAGAAAAAGCGACGATCTATGCAACTGAAATTCCGTTTCAGGTGATGGAAACTGCCTGCGATTCTATGGAAGTGATGCAAGCGATGTTAAAAGAAGGCATGCAAAATTCACTTTCCGATGCCGGTGTTGGTGTATTGTGCGCAAGAACTGCCGTAGTTGGCGCTTACTTTAATGTAAGAATCAATGCAAAGGACATAAAAGATCGCGTTTTTGCAGAGGATATTTTAGCTAAAGGTGAAAAAATATATCAAAAAGCAATTGCCGTTGAGCAAGAAGTCATGGAATATATAAATTCTAAAATGTAAATTTAGTTTTTGACTGCTAAAATAAAAAACGTGCTGTAAATTTACAGCACGTTTTTTATTTTTAATATTTTTTTCCAATTTAAAGACTTGCCAAACTCGCTTTTATTGTTTCAATTTTAGCCAAAGCATCGGCTTCTTTGTTGCGTTCGTTTGCAATCACCTGTTCCGGAGCGCTATTTACAAAACGTTCATTGCTCAATTTCTTTTGAACCGATTGCAAAAAACCTTCTGTATATTTTAGTTCTTCGAGTAATTTGACTTTTTCTTCTTCCACATTAATATCAGATTCCATAGGAATAAAATACTCGTTAGATTTTACCCTATAACTTAAAGCACCTTCCACTTTTTCTGAAACATAAGTCAGGGAAGTTATATTGCCTAGTTTTTCAATAACTGCATCAAAATAATTCGATGTATTTTCATTGTTAATTACCAAAAGATCAATGGTATTTTTAAATGCAATATTCCGGTCTTTTCTGATGGTTCTAATTCCTGAAATCACTTCTGATGCAAATTTAAAATCGTTTATTAAAATTTCGTTTATTGCTGTTGATTTTGGATATGCTGCAATGATCAAAGCTTCTTCAGGAGTTCTGTTTGTGATATCTTGCCAAATTTCTTCTGATAAAAATGGCATAAAAGGATGCAATATTTTTAAATTATCTTCCAAAAAACCAACAACCGAACTGTATGTTTTTGCATCAATTGGCTGCTGATATTCGGGTTTCACCATTTCTAAAAACCAAGAAGAAAAATCGTCCCAAATTAGTTTATAGGTAATCATTAACGCTTCACTGATTCGATATTGTTCAAACGATTTTTCAAGTTCGCCTAACGCTTGCTGAAATTTCGCAGTGTACCATTCAATTGCCACTTTGGCAGATTTTGGTTGTTCTATGGTGTCAGAAACTTCCCATCCTTTAATTAAACGGAAGGAATTCCAAATTTTATTGGAGAAGTTACGCCCTTGTGCAACTAAATCTTCATCAAACAACAAATCATTTCCTGCTGCTGAACACAATAACATTCCAACACGAACGCCATCTGCGCCAAATTTTTCAATCAACTCAATTGGATCAGGAGAATTTCCTAAAGATTTTGACATTTTTCTACCTTGTTTATCTCTAACAATTCCCGTAAAATAAACATTGGTAAATGGTTTTTCATTTCTAAATTCATAACCCGCAAAAATCATACGGGCAACCCAAAAGAAAATAATATCTGGTCCCGTCACCAAATCGTTGGTCGGGTAATAGTAGTTAATTTCTTCATTGTCAGGATATCTTATTCCGTCAAAAACAGAAATCGGCCAAAGCCAAGATGAAAACCAGGTGTCTAACGCATCTGGATCTTGGGTAATATCATTTGCCGTTAAATTTTTTCCAACAATTTCAGAAGCCAATTTAACCGCTTCTTCCATGGTTGAAGCCACCACAAAATCGTTCACACCATCACTATAAAAATAAGCAGGAATTCGGTGTCCCCACCAAAGTTGGCGCGAGATATTCCAATCTCTGATATTTTCTAACCAATGGCGATAAGTGCTGTTATAGTGTTTCGGGAAAAAATGAATTTCTTCATCTTCCAAAACCGCTTTTAAAGCCGGTTTAACAATAGTTTCCATTTTTAAAAACCATTGAGCAGAAATTTTAGGTTCAATCACTTCTTTGGTTCTTTCTGAAGTTCCTACTTTATGGATATAAGATTCAATTTTGGCCAAACTGCCTAAATTTTCCAATTCTTTGGTAATTTCTTTCCTTACAACAAATCGGTCTTTTCCTTCGTAATGCAATCCAAATGAATTCAATGTAGCGTCATCATTAAAAATATCCACCACTTCCAACTGGTGTTTTTCTCCCAACACTTTATCATTTGGATCGTGCGCAGGCGTTACTTTTAAACAACCTGTACCAAATTCAATATCCACATAATCATCTTCAATAATGGGAATTACCCTGTTGGCAATTGGAACAATGGCCTTTTTACCTTTTAAATGCGAAAAACGCGGATCGTTTGGATTGATGCAAATAGCGGTATCTCCAAAAATAGTTTCCGGACGCGTGGTTGCAATGGTTAAAAAATCATTGCTGTCTTCAATTTTGTATTTTAAATAATATAGATTTCCCGCTTTTTCTTCATAAATTACTTCTTCATCAGACAATGTGGTTTTTGCGGAAGGATCCCAATTTACCATTCTGTAACCACGATAAATCAGTCCTTTTTTATATAAATCAATAAAAACTTTTATGACAGATTCGCTTAAATCTTCGTCCATTGTGAACTTTGTGCGTTCCCAATCGCAAGAAGCACCCAATTTTTTAAGTTGTTCCAAAATAATTCCGCCATGCTCATCCGTCCATTCCCAAGCGCGTTTTAAAAATTCTTCACGCGTTAAATCCGATTTCTGAATTCCTTGCTCTTTTAATTTAGCGACAACTTTAGCTTCAGTTGCAATAGACGCATGGTCTGTTCCGGGAACCCAACAAGCGTTAAACCCTTTCAATCTGGCCCTTCTAATCAACACATCCTGAATGGTATTGTTCAGCATATGCCCCATATGTAAAACGCCAGTTACGTTTGGCGGCGGAATTACAATGGTGTATGGTTCTTTTTCATTGGGTGTTGAATGAAAATAATGATGCTTCATCCAGTAATCGTACCATTTATTTTCTATTTCTTTTGGACTATATTTTGTTGATAAACTCATTTTGGTATATTATTTGTAATACAGTCTGCAAATGTACAATTATAAGCCATAAAATATTTTTGAAAACTTAAAAAAAGTACTAACTTTACATATTAAATAGAAAATTATGAAAAAAATAATTACATTATTCGTTTTGGGATTTTTAACATTCACAATGAATGCCCAAGAAAAACAAGTAACCGAAAAACCTAAAGATCCAAATGCTCCTGTATTTGAGTTTGTTACAGAAGTTATAGATTATGGAAAAATCGCATTGAATGCTGATGGCGTTCGCACATTTAAATTTAAAAATGTTGGAAAATCACCCTTAGTGATCAACGACATTAAATCAAGTTGCGGTTGCACCGTTCCAAAAAAACCAGATGCGCCAATTATGCCTGGTGACAGTGGTGAAATTGAAGTAAAATATGACACCAACAGACCTGGAGGTTTTTCAAAATCCATTACTGTTGCTTCAAATGCGGACGAACCTGTTAAAATGCTGCAAATTAAAGGCATTGTATTAAAGTAAATTTAAATTAGTGATATCATAAATGACCTTCAGCAATGAAGGTCATTTTTATTTAAGCATATCTTTTAATAAGAAATGGTATTCATAATCTTTCCCATTTCTTTCTACAACCAATGATATTCTGGTGTTTTCTTTCTGGAAAAATTTTCCGATTATTTCATCCAGAGGCAATTCATACGCAAACTTTCCGTTAATTTTTATCACAATATCTCCAGCCAACAAACCGGCATTGTATGCGGGAGAACCTTCACGTATGCTATGAATTTTATAGGATGGCTTAAAAGTATATTTATAGTTATAATCTAAAATTACAGTATTTTGTTTGTTGGCTACGTCGCTGTCAGTTAAACCAATTGAAGTATAATTTTGTTCTTTTACCAACTGTTTTCCGTTATAAACTAGCTCAATACCACTCATATTGTACCTGAATGGTTCTTTAAAATAACTTCCTGCTTTCAAGGAAATTTTCCTGTTTCTATAATCAAATGTCACATTAAATCGTTTTAAAACAGCCGCGCCCAAACTGCCGTTTCTTTCTTCAAACTGGCGCGCATATGAAATGGACAACGAATCAGGAAATGAGACTGTTGGATTTTTTAATTCAAATTTACCAATCACCAAAGCATTAATTTTTGATCTTTTTCCATATACAGCGCCACTTAATCCTTCTCCCAGAAAATCATTGAAATACTTTTTTGGCGACAAAATGTTGGGATGGCTATTTTCAAACAGCCATAAAGCATCGCTTCCGCCAGAATCAATCAACAATTTAACGGGAATACTTTTAGCAGAAACAGCATCTAATTTAACGCCCACATTGATATATGGTTTTAATTTAAAAAAATCCAACTCGAACGTTTCACATTTTTTGCAAATTTTGTGATTAAATTTATCTGGAATGTAAAAATTGATGCGTTTTGTGCCATAATTAATGTCGACAACAAAATCTTTAAAAATTTCATAACCAATAATCCCATGAACCGTAATTCCAAGCTTTGAGGACAAATCGAAACTGTCATCCAAAATCAGGTATAAACTTTGGTTGAAGCCTTTAATATTGCCAAAGGTAAATAAGTTGCCTTTGGACAAAACCGCTTCAACAGATTCTTCACTTCCCAAGCCCTGTAACCTGACTTTCTCCTTGTTATGAAGCATCACAGAATCTTTGGCGTATAAATTGAACAAAAGTGTTGCGCCAACGCCAGAATCCAATATAAAATTCAAAGGTCTTCCGTTGACTTCAATAGGAAATATAATTAAATTATTTGAAAGTTTAAACGAAACAGATTGCCTTTCCGCAGCGTTTTCAAGTCTAAAATTACTTTGAGAAATCGCTTCTGCTCCTATAAATAAGAGGATTGTTGAAAAAATAAAAGATCGAATATAAGGATTCAATTTGCGCTGCCTTTAATTTTTTGTTAATTTACAAAAATGGTATTTGATAACATAACTTTTAGGAAAATTATAACTTTTGAGGATCAATTATTTTCTATTTTCGTTATTCTTCCGTTTCTTCCGTTTTTTGAAAATGCAGCAAGCAAAAATTTTCCTTTTTTATCAATAGGTGTTATGTAAACTTCGCTGTTGTTTGTTGGTTCAGAACCGTCAGTAGTATAGTGAATTGAAAATCCGGGTATTTGAATATTGGCCGTTACTTTTCCGTTTTCTATCAAAACGCCAACCGGAGGAATGCGATAATCATATCCGCCAAAATAATAATCTAAACGAGGCAATTCCTTTTTGCCAAGGACATTTAAAAAAATTGACCAATCTTTATCATATAAAATTTTGCTTTTATCCTTGTCTTTTTCAGTGGCCCAAGAAGGATTTTGTACCCAATTCCGCTCGGCCAATGCCAATAATTTCGGAAATAATAAATACTCCAGTATTTCTGTGCTCCTCACATTTTCACTAAAAAGCTGACCTTGAATTCCAAGAATATTCGATTTTCCGACTTCGGTTAAACGTTCTTTTCCTTTAAACAAGCTAAAATCAATCGGATTTCCTTGAATATCTTCTTTGGTGTTTTTATAATAATCGAGAGGAATAAAATAAAAAGGTTTGTCAATATCGTTAAATCCGCCCCAATAATGTCCCGGTTCATCAGGCGATTTTTCGTAAGGCAAATCAAAATACAAATTGCTTACGCAGGAAAGTATTACTTTGTAACCTGCATTGGCTAATTTATAGGGTAAATCTTCAGAACCCCAGCCAATTACATTATTCCAAACATGTGCCCTAAACCCTTTATTGGCAAAATCCGGATTGGGAATATACATTTTCCTTCCATCTAAAACCCTTTTTCGCATGGCAATTTCTTCCCAACCTGAAAGTGAAAGTTTACGCTGAGACAGCATTTTTTCCATTTTATCAATATAATAATACCAAAGATCATCGGTAGTATTAAGATGCTCATTTTCCTTAATGAGTTTGTTGCACAAAGGTGAAAGTTCCCAAGTTCCCTTTGGCACTTCATCACCGCCAATATGAATAGTAGAAATTGGCGCATTGGCCTCTTTATACATCAACAATATTTCATCTATTACCTTCTCCATAAAATTATAAGTTGAAGGCAAGGCAACATTCATCACATTATCTGTCCAATTTTGTGCTGAAGTGTAAACCGATTTATCGTTTATGTCCCGAAGAAAATACCGTTCGGCTTCAACTTTGTTGCCGAGTTTCATGAATTTATTGTAGCGGAAATCCATTGCTTTTATAGCAGCGCGGCTATGTCCCGGCGATTCAATTTCAGGGATAACCATAATGTGTCTTTCCGTGGCATATTTTAAAATAGCTATAAAATCCTGTTTTGAATAATAGCCGCTTCCCGGATGAACGCCTGTATTTGGACCCGATCCGTACGCCGCAGGCAAAAACGAAACACTGTTAAGCGTATGACCGCGATTTGAACCAACGTTAGTAAGTTCAGGCAATGAAGGGATTTCAATTCTCCAGCCTTCATCGTCACTGAAATGAAAATGAAATGCATTCATTTTATACAACGACATAGCATCAAGAATTTTGAAAACGGTTTCTTTGGTTTGAAAATTTCGTGCCACATCAAGCATAAAACTTCTAAATTCAAAACGAGGTTCATCTTTTACATAACAATTGGCAATTGAAATTGAGGCTGATTTCGTTTTCCATGACGCTGGAGGCAAAATGGATTTAAGGGATTGAATTCCGTAAAAAATTCCTGCAGAAGTTGATGCTGAAATCTCAATTTTATCCGATTTAATGTCAAGGATGTATGCTTCTTTGCCTAAATCAGCTTTTTTTAATATGATTTGCTTTCCTTTAAAACTGTTTGGGTTTATGGCAATTTGACTTTCAATAACTTTAGCCAACTCGTTAGAAAGGTATTTGGCTTCATCCAAAAATTCATCTTCTGCATTTATAATAACCTTATTATCCAATACAAACACACCAACAATTTCTTGGAAATATTTTGGAGTTGGGAAAATTTTAGGCAATTTTTCCTGTGGAATATCTTCTATTTCTTTGTTATTTTTAAAAGTGATTTCCGGCGTTATAAAATTTATGGAATTGTCTGTAATTGGTTTTAAAATATAGTTTTTTATGCCATAACCATTTTCCGGAGCGGCATCCCAAACAATATAAAATCCCGATGGCGCCCGGGTTAAATTAAGCAGTAATCCCCTTGAAAGCAATGTAAAACTGAAACTTTGATTTGCTTTTAGTCCTTGAAAATTTTTAGTTGGTTTAATTTGAAATAGGTCACCATTTAAGTGTGAAATCATAAAATCGTCTGTCGATAATTTTGGATAAATTTTTTGGAAGTTGTTAAAATATATAGTCCAACCAGAAGCGGGAAAATCGGTATTTTCCTGATTTGTAAACGTAAAAGCAGAAAGTGCCTTTACTTCGTTTTTGTAATTATTGGCAACCAATTCCCAATTAATTTGCAATTTATTTTCATTAAAAGAAGTTTTTTTTTGTGAATAAGCTGAAAATAAATTCATAAACAAGAGGAAAATTACAACGTTTAAACACTTCATAAACTTCATTTTTTTGCTTGCTTTATAAAGGCAAATAACAAACTTTCTATTCATTTTTGTCGTTATTTATATAAACATTGTAAAAATTAAAATTGAAAACAAATATAGCTATTTAGAGCAATTGCATTCATAAAGTTGAAAATACACTTTTTTATTCATAAATAACATTTCAAACTTTATCATTTTTTTTCCACCTCTTAAATTGATTTCATATTTGCTGTTTTAAGCAGTAACAAATCCGCCAAAAAACAATCATTTTCAAAATATATTTCGCAATTTTGCAGGTAACTATTTATAAACAATTTACAATGCCAACAATCTCAATTAAAGGTGCAACTATGCCCGAATCTCCAATTAGAAAATTGGTTCCTTATGCTGAAGATGCTAAAAAAAGAGGAATAAAAGTTTTTCATTTGAATATTGGGCAGCCTGATATAAAAACCCCAAAAGTAGCACTAGATGCCGTAAAAAATAACACTGTCGAAGTGCTTGCTTACAGCCGTTCTGAAGGCTCTGAAGAATACCGCAAAAAAATTGCAAATTATTATACAAAAAGAAATATTCCTGTAACTTCTGATGAAATTATTGTCACTACCGGCGGTTCAGAAGCTTTATTGTTCGCTATGGGAAGCATTACAGATCCTGATGATGAAATTATCATTCCTGAACCATTTTATGCAAATTACCTTGGTTTTTCAACGGCTTCTGGCGTGAAAATTGTTCCGGTGATTTCAAAAATTGAAGATAATTTTGCTTTGCCACCAATTTCAGCATTTGAAAAATTGATTTCTTCAAAAACCAAAGCCATTTTAATTTGTAATCCCAACAATCCAACCGGCTATTTGTATTCCAAAGAAGAAATTCAAAAACTGGCTGAGATTGTAAAAAAACACGATTTATTTTTGATTGCCGATGAGGTTTACAGGGAATTTATCTATGACAATGAAGAATACCAATCTGTTTTAAGCGGTTTTGGATTAGATGAACACGCCATTATTATTGATTCCGTTTCTAAACGATACAGCATGTGTGGCGCAAGAATTGGCTGTTTGGTGAGTAAAAATAAAGAAGTCATCAGCACGGTTTTAAAATTTGCACAGGCAAGGTTAAGTCCGCCAACATTTGAACAAATCGCCAGTGAGGCCGCTTTGGAAACACCACAATCCTATTTTGATGAGGTGATTGTTGAATATAAAGCCAGAAGAGATATTTTAATTGCTGAAATGAATAAAATTGAAGGCGTAAAAGTGGCCACACCCAAAGGCGCTTTCTATTGTGTTGCTGAACTTCCTGTAGATGATGCCGATAAATTTGCGCAATGGTTGTTGGAAGATTTTAATTTGGACAATCAAACAATTATGGTGGCTCCTGCGGCCGGATTTTATTCCACCAAAGGATTTGGAACCAAACAAGTTCGAATAGCTTATGTGCTTAAAAAAGAGGATCTAATTCGATCCGTAGAAATATTAAAAGCAGCCATCAAAAAATACAACGAAACGAGCATAACAAATTTTGATTCATAAAGGAATGCTTAATGGCGAACAGCAGCTGTTACCGCTAGAAAATAAAATTTAAACAGATGAAAAATAGTTGAAAATTCAACAAAACATATCGTTAAAACCTTACAACACGTTTGGCATTCAAGCAAATGCCAAACGTTTTGTCTCTGTAAATTCCGTCAAAGAATTAAAAGAAATACTTGCTTCTGAAAAAGCTATTTTTTTGTTGGGCGGCGGAAGCAATATTTTGTTGACTAAAGATGTTGAAAAATTGGTGATTCACTTAAACACCAAAGGAATTATTGTAAATGATTTGGGTGCTGAAGAAGTTTTAGTAACTGCGGAAGCCGGTGAAAATTGGCACGAATTGGTGCTTTGGTGTGTTTCACAAAACTATGGCGGACTGGAAAATTTGGCTTTGATTCCGGGAAATGTGGGCACTTCGCCCATTCAAAATATTGGCGCTTACGGCGTTGAAATTAAAGATGTTTTTCAGCAATTGGAAGCCATTAACATCGAAACGGGCAAAACAAAAATTTTCACAAATGCAGATTGTGATTTTGAGTATCGGAATTCCGTTTTTAAAAATGGGTTAAAGGGAAAATATATTATTATTAATGTTACGTTTCAGCTCACCAAAAAAAATCACAACATCAATATTTCATACGGAGCCATAAAAGATTTGTTATCTGATAAAGAAAATCCTTCCATCAAAGAAATTGCAGATGCAGTAATTGCTATTAGACAAAGCAAACTTCCTGATCCTAAGAAAATTGGAAACAGCGGCAGCTTTTTTAAGAACCCGGTAGTCACCTCCGATTTATTTATTGAACTGGCCAAAAAGTATCCTGAAATTCCTCATTATATCATTTCTGAAGAAGAAATAAAAATTCCGGCCGGTTGGTTAATTGAACAATGCGGATTTAAAGGAAAGCGTTTTGGAGATGCCGGCGTGCACGAAAAACAGGCTTTGGTTTTGGTGAATTACAATAACGCTAGCGGAAAAGAAATTTATGATTTGGCACAAAAAATTCAACAAAAAGTGCTGGAAACATTTAAGATTTCGCTTGAAATTGAAGTGAATATCATTTAAACAGTTACTTCTAACAATTTACAATTTTTTGAGGCTATCACCACTTTTGCCGCAGTCGCCGGAATCAAAATTGTTTCACCATAATTAATAGTTTCTGAATATTCTCCCATTGAAATTGTTGCCTTTCCCAGTACACACATAAAAACAACGAAAGAATCTGTTTCCCCATAATCCAATTCTTTTTCTCCAACAACGTGTATAAAATTAGTTGTAAAATACACACATTTAACAATCGTGTTCAATGAATTTATAAAGGTGGAATAGCTGTGCTTCGCCTCAATTTTATCACTGAAATTAATGGCTTCAATGGCCAAATCGGTATGCAATGCTCTCGAATTTCCAAGATCATCTACCCTATCCCAATCGTAAATTCTATAGGTAATGTCTGATGTTTGTTGAATTTCAGCCAACAAAATGCCTGCACCGATGGTGTGAACGGTTCCAGGTTCAATAAAAAAAGCATCACCGGCTTTTACCTTTTCATAATTTAAAATTGAGGGTATTTTCTTTTCAGCGACATAATTTAGATATTGATTTGGCGTGATTTCCTTTTTAAATCCCACAATAAGTTTGGAACCTGAATCAACTTGCATAATGTACCACATTTCAGTCTTACCAAAAGAATTGTGCAATTTTTTTGCAAGTTCATCATTCGGATGCACCTGAACTGACAAATCTTCTTTTGCGTCAATAAATTTTATCAGCAACGGAAAATTGTTTCCAAAATGCGCATAATTATTTTCTCCAATCAATTCCGCTTTATAGGTTTCCAATAATTCCCGCAAGGTTTTCCCTATCAATTTTCCATTTGAAACTATAGAAATATTATCTTCAACATCAGACAGTTCCCAACTTTCACCTACATTTTTTAAGGTTGATTTTTTATTGAGTTTGGTGGCTAATTTTGTTCCGCCCCAAATTTTTTCTTTTAAAATCGGATAAAACTTTATGGGATAATTTAGCATCTAATTGATCAGTTTTATGAGTGAAAAAATTACATAATCAATTTCTTCCGTGGTATTAAATTTACTGAAAGAAAATCGAACAGAAGTTTTTATAGCTTCTTTTTCAGGTAAAATGGCGTGCAATACGTGTGAACCCATATTGCTTCCACTCTGGCAGGCGCTTCCGCCAGAAACTGCAATACCTTTTAAATCTAAATTAAAAAGCAGCATCACATATTCTTTTGGGAACCGAACATTTAAAATAGTATAACTGCTGTCCGTTTCACTTGCTGATGCGCCGTTGAATTCAATTCCTTTAAAATTTTGCTTCAATTTTTCTATAAAATAATTTTTAAGTTGTTGGATATAAGCCGATTCCTCCTGCATATTCAAACATGAAATTTCCAGCGCTTTTTCCATACCTAAAATGCTGTGCACATTTTCTGTACCTGCTCTGGCGCCACGCTCCTGCTCGCCCCCATGTAAAATTGGATGAATACCAAATCCTCTTTTTATGTAGGCAAATCCAACCCCTTTTGGTCCGTGAAATTTATGGGCGCTTGCCACAAAAAAATCAAGGGGAATTTCCTTTAGGTCTATATTAAAATGACCAACACCTTGTACCGCATCAGAATGAAATAAAGCATTGTTGGCGATACTCATTTCCGAAACTTTTTTAAGGTTTAAAATATTTCCTATTTCATTATTAACGTGCATTAAACTAACCAATTTCTTTTCATCGGATTCTTGAAGCAGCTGTTCTAAATGCGCATAATTCACATTTCCGCTTTCATCTAAATCAACAAATTTAACACTAATATCAAATTCCTTTTTAAGGTTTTCCATAGTATGCAAAACGGCATGATGCTCAATTTTGGATAAAATAATGGTGGTAACGCCTAAATTGGTAACGGCATTTCTTAGAATTAAATTGTCTGCTTCACTTCCGCCAGCCGTAAAAACTATTTCCTGGGCTGAAGCATTAAAATGTTTGGCAATATTTATACGGGCAGTTTCAACCATAGATTTAGCCTTTCGCCCAACGTGATGAATTGATGACGGATTCCCATAAACATTGGCCATTTCGATTGATATGACATCAATAACTTCGAGCAATATGGGTGTTGTGGCAGCGTTATCTAAGTATATTGTTTTCATTAAAAGCAAAAGTAAATAAAATAGTTGGTTTCAATTGGTGCTGACTTGCCTAAAACTGTTATTTTTGCGTTGAAATTATTACTTATGAAGAAATTATTGATACTCTTATTAGCGTTCACCCTAAATGCTTGCAATGATGGGGATTTTGATGTTCCTGTCTTTGAATTTACGGAAACAGTGAATAAATGCGGAGAATATGTTTTATACATAACAAGCACAGAGAAAACTGAAGTTTTGGTTTTAACGCTTCCTAAAATCGCAATTGATACCATTCCTAAAGTGCAGGCGATTCCTATTTTAGCAACAGTTACGGCAACCTATCGGATTTTCGACAAAGCTATTGGAACTACTTATTTTTGTCAGGCAATTCCTCCTTCCGAACCTAAAATTATAAAAGAACTAAAAGCCGACGGAGGAACGATAAACATCACAACTTCAGAAGTTTTGAAAGACAGTGTTATAACTGGTTATTCCCATGAAATTACCATTTCAAAATTATCATTTAATGATGGTAAAGAGCGTATTTTCTTTGAAAGCTTTAATTTTGGAAAATTAGAGATTAAAAACTAATTTTTAGGGTTTTGGTAAATGACAACTTCTGTTGCGCCCAAACCATACTTTTGAAAGGAAGCATCATTCCAATAAACATTGTATTTTTTAAATAAAAATTCCAATTCTGTTTTTAAAACGCCTGCGCCCATTCCGTGAATAAAAACTATTTTTGGAATCCTGTTTTTTATGGCAAATTCCAATTTATGTTTGGCTGTTTCCAACTGAAGCGTCAACATATCGTAATTGTCCATTCCCTTTGTTGAAGCTGTAAGCTGATTGATATGTAAATCAACTTCCATAGGCGGCAACTTATCTGGCTTCAGGTTTGTTTTAAACTGTGGCGCGTGTTTCCTGGAAGAAGTTTCATTTATTTTTTCTGAAAGATATTCATTGTCAATGTCGCTGAATTTAGATAGCTCTTTCTGATTTTCTGTAATGATGACCAATTCTTTTGGCGCATATTCATAAGAAAATCCGTCCTCATCTTCAACTACAATTTTAGTGGGATGCACCTCGGTTACTTTTCCTTTTATAACATCGTCAATAACAGCAATTTTGTCCCCAACTTTAAAATCCATATGCTTAAATTTAATTTAAATGATCAAACAAAGTTATAACAATAAAATTGTTCAGAAATATATTTAGGCCATAAACTGCTGTCATTACAACCAATCCATTTTTTTAAATCAGAAAAGTTTTCAGAAGTTAAGAAATAGCCTTTACAATTCAACATATTTTTAGCAAAACCATTATTCTATTTAATTTTTTATACTTTAGTTCTTTATATTTTAAAACAAAATTAAAAATTAATATGAATCAAAATAGGCCAAAAAATTACTTGATAGAATCTATTTTAGTGACCATATTTTGCTGTTTGCCTTTCGGAATTGCAGGAATTGTGTTTGCAGCAGAAGTTAACACCAAGTTTAACTTGGGGGATTATGAAGGCGCTCTTAAATCTTCCAGAGAAGCCCAGAAATGGATGACTTGGGGAATCATTTCAAGTCTTATCATCGGACTTCTTTACATTATTTTTGTTTTCGCTTTGGGAGGATTGGCTTTAATGGGAGATTTTTGACAATTTTTTTTGAATGAAAATTAAACATGTAGTCATTGTTGTTAGTGTAATAGGTTTGGTGATTTTTTATTATTTCATCAATCCAAAAGAAGTTAATTTTCTTCCTAAATGCCCTTTATATAGTGTCACAGGTTTTTATTGTCCGGGATGCGGAAGCCAACGCGCAACCCATCATCTATTGAATTTTAATATTTTTGGCGTTTTACAACAGAACGTTTTGTATTTAATAAGTTTATTGATATTGGGTTACCACTTCGTTGTTACAGGCATTAATTCATTATTCAAAAAAAATATTTACAATTATGTGTATCATCCTAAAACACCTTTGATAATTTTGGCCATTATTGTTGTTTTTTGGATACTTCGAAATATTCCTATTTATCCATTTAATTTACTGGCGCCAAACTAAAAAAGCACCCAAATGGATGCTTTTTTAGCTATAATTTATTTGTTTTACTTTATGCCCTCAAAATTTGTGTCCATTTTTATGTAATCCAAAAACTCCCTGCGAACATTTTCATCTTTAAATTTACCACCGAATTCTGATGTTACGGTGCTGCTTTCAATATCGCGAACACCACGAGAATTCACACATAAATGTTTGGCGTCAATCACACAGGCCACATCATCTGTCCCCAATGCTTCCTGCAACGATTGCACCACTTGCATGGTTAATCGTTCCTGAACTTGAGGTCGTTTTGCATAATAATCAACAATGCGATTCATTTTGGACAATCCAATGACATTTCCGTTGGAAATGTAAGCCACATGCGCTCTTCCAACAATTGGCAATAAGTGATGTTCACAAGTGGAATAAACCACAATGTTTTTTTCAACCAACATTTCGCCATACTTGTAATTATTGTCGAACGTGGATAATTTTGGTTTGTTGGCCGGATTTAATCCGCCAAAAAGTTCATTCACAAATGATTTTGCGACTCTTTTTGGGGTTCCTTTTAAACTGTCATCATCCAAATCCATCCCCAAAGTAATCAAAATATCTTTCACGCTTTCTTGAATTCGTGCAATTTTCTCTTGGTCTGAAATATCAAAAGCATCAGCTCTCAAAGGCGTTTTAGCAGATGATCCTACGTGATCATCTCCCATTTCATCAATTCTGTTTGTCATTATGTTTTTACCTTCAAACATTTTTATTCATTAAACGGCAAATTTACAACTTATTTTAAAGTTGCGCCGTGATTCTAATTAATTCTTTTAAGCTGCACACTTCCTGTTCACCGCTTTGCATATTTTTTAAGGTGTAAGTGTTGTTTTCAATTTCTGAAGAGCCAACC
The DNA here is from genome assembly GCA_010906935.1 of Gelidibacter sp. Classification (GTDB taxonomy): domain Bacteria; phylum Bacteroidota; class Bacteroidia; order Flavobacteriales; family Flavobacteriaceae; genus Lutibacter. The sequence continues at coordinate 24,841 of JAAFHC010000001.1, read as the reverse complement.
ATTACCACAAAAGGAATTTCTCTTTTATTGGCATAATTCATTTGCTTCTTTAATTTGGCGCTGTCAGGATACAATTCCGATTTTATGTTGTTTCTTCTCAATGCTAACAAAGCTTTCATACAAAAAGCAGCTTCTGCATCACCAAAATTAATGAACAGCACTTTCGGTTTTGGCAACTCAATATCCGAAAATAAATTTAATTCTTCAAGCACCAAATAAATACGGTCCAAACCAAAAGAAATTCCTACACCGCTCATATCATTTAAACCAAATATTCCAGTTAAATCATCATACCTTCCGCCACCGCCAATAGATCCCATATTTACGCCTTCCGGAGCGGAAACTTCATAAATAGCACCAGTATAATAATTCAAACCGCGAGCCAAAGTAACGTCAATTACCAGTTTGGCCGATTCCAACCCAAATTTTTCAACATGTTCAACCACAAAACGCAAATCTTCCACGCCGCTAGTACCTTCTTTAGATTCGATCAATAAAGCCTGCAATTGGTTTAATTTTTCCTGATTGCTTCCGTGAAAATTAAATAAAGGTTTTACTTTTTCAATGGCTTGTTCAGAAATGCCTTTTTCCATCATTTCTTTGGCAACGCCATCGGCACCAATCTTGTCTAATTTATCAAGCGCTACCGTAAAATCGATTAATTTATCTGCCGCGCCAATAATTTCGGCAAAACCAGCCAATATTTTACGATTGTTAAATTTAATGGTGGTTCCAGGTAAATTTAATTTACTAAAAACGGCATCATACAATTGCACAAATTCAATTTCCTGCCACAAACTTTTGCTTCCAACCACATCGGCATCACACTGGTAAAATTCTCTAAAACGTCCTTTTTGCGGACGATCGGCACGCCAAACAGGTTGCATTTGGTAGCGTTTAAAAGGAAATTCTATTTCATTTTGGTGCTGCACCACATACCGGGCAAATGGCACAGTTAAGTCGTAACGCAATGCTTTTTCTGAAATTTTTGAGGTCACTTTTAAACTGTCTTTGGCTTGAAGTAACACATCATCAACCTTATTCAAATAATCCCCAGAATTCAAAATTTTAAAAATCAAGCGGTCTCCTTCTTCCCCATATTTTCCCATCAAGGTTTCAGAATTTTCAAAACTTGGCGTTTCAATAGGCTGAAACCCATAGGTTTCAAAAACTTGCTTTATTGTTGAAAATATATAGTTTCTTTTTGCCACTTCGGAAGGTGAAAAATCGCGTGTTCCTTTTGGTATGCTTGGTTTTTGTGCCATCTTTAAAAATTAGTTTGCAAATATCTAAAAATAAAAAAACTATTTAAAGGTTTTCTAACATTGATTTTTCTTTTGATGAAAGCTGAACTTCATTGGCGAATTTATATTTTGTTGGATAAACCGCGAGGATCATCAGAATTAATATTCCAACCAAAATAAAGTAGAAACTATTGTTAGATTCCATCACAAAAATAATGCACATCAAGGCAGGAAATTCCAACATAGCTACTCTAAAAATATGTGCCGTGCTATATTTTACCGCTTTTTGTGACAAATCAGCATCTGCAGGAATTTGTTTTAAAAGTTTGGCATATAAGTATTTACTGGATAAGTTTCCTACAAAAGAAATCAGAATGGCCATATATAAAAACATTTTATCTTCTTCATAAGAAAAAAACAATTGGTCTCTGGCATTTAAAGCCACATACGCGCCAAAAACGACAATTATAAACAATAAGGAAAAATGAATTAATTGCAATGATTTCATGAAATCTTTTGGTTGTCTTTTGATATAGTTCATTGGTTAGATGTTAGATATTAGATATTAAAAGTTAGATATTAGATATTAAAAGTTAGATATTGACGGTTAATGTTAAATTATAAATGTTAGATGTTTGATTTTAAATATTTTATATTTACTATTTTATATTTAATATTTAATATTTTTAAAGATTGCATTGGCTCTTTCCAAATCTTCGGGTGTGTCTATGCCAATGGCTATTTGATCGGTTTCAACCATTTTTACTTTTAATCCGTAGGACAAAAAACGAAGATTTTCTAATTTTTCAGTGATTTCCAGTCTATTCATTGGCAATTTAGTGAATTTCAGTAAAGCTTCTTTTCTGAAGGCATAAATTCCGATATGTTTAAAATAAACGGCTAAAGATTCGTCTCTCGGATACGGAATTGCTGAACGAGAAAAATACATCGCAAAATTTCGATCATCGGTCACCACTTTTACATTGTTCGGATTGTCAATTTCTGCTTTGTCATCCATTTTTATCATTAAGGAAGCAATGTCTATTTCCTTTTTTTGATCCGTTTTAAAAACTTCCAGCAATTTTAAAAGCGGTTCTTTTTTAGTGAAAGGTTCATCTCCTTGCACATTTACCACAATATCCACCTCCATATTTTCGATGGCTTCTGCAATCCTGTCGCTTCCCGATTCGTGTTCCTTTTTACTTTTTATGGCTTTACCTCCATTAGAAATAATTTCATCAAAAATAACATCACTGTCCGTCACCACATAAACTTCCTCAAACAAATTCGCATTTTTTGTTGCTTCGTAGGTTCTTAAAATAACCGTTTTTCCGGCCAAATCTTTCATTAATTTCCCTGGAAATCGGCTCGCTTCAAAACGGGCAGGAATCATTGCGATCATTTTCATTTTTTTAATTCTTTTTCTTTTAAGTCCTTTAAATCTTTCAGTTCTCTTTCCTTTTCCAATAATTCCTCTTCTTTCACTTCTATTTCTTTCAATTCAAAATCCTTTATATAATTTCTTTTAAGCCTGTTGATACTTGCATTTAACTCAAATCCCAACAGCAATATGATAGAGTTTAACCAAACAAAAACCATTAACACCAATAAAGTGCCAATGGAGCCATAAAGTTGGTTGTAAGTGGCGAATTTCAACACATAAATGGCGAATAATTTGAACATTAATAAAGTTAATACGGTTGTTAAAAGAGATCCAGGCGTAAAAAAAGTACTTTGTTTCACTTCTTTTGCGCCATATTTATACAATACGGAAACCGAAAAAAATATCAATGCCACCAATAAAAGGAACCTTCCTTTTTCAATCCAAAACACATCGTTTTCCAGCCATCCTCTTGCTTTTAAATCGTTTATGCCTATTTCAAAATAAACAGTGACCGCAACCACAATAAATAAAATAACCGTCAATACGATTGCCATAAGCATGGAAATAAAATATTGTCGTAAAATACTGCGCATTTCTACCACATGATAAGAATATTCAAATCCGGCAAAAATGGAACTTACCCCGTTGGCCATTAAAAATATGGAGGCTAAAAACCCGAAAGAAAGCAATCCTCCGTATTTATTAATTACAATATCTCTTATAACTTCCTGAAAAGAACTGGCCGTATTTGGAGGCAACAAACTTTCAATCATAAACAAAAAATCTTGCTGAAATCCTTCAATGGGCACATATGGAATTAGGGTAAGTATAAAAAGTAAAAATGGAAACAAGGCCATAAAAAAGCTGAATGCAATACCGCCGGCACGAGATGTTAGCGCACCTTTTATGATTCCCAGAAAATATATTTTCAGCACCTCATAAAGTGACATGCCCATTAAACCGGGAATTTTAACGTTTTTCCCCAGCCGAACAATCCACTCCAGTTTCTTGATTTTATTTATGATTGCTATGGTGTGTTTCCTCATTTATTTTTAAATAGATTCAAAGTTTGATTGGTATTTTTGGATTTACGATTTACGATTTTTGAATTTTAATTTTTTTGATTCAATTCGTGTTTTTTAAATATTTTCACATATAACATATAACATTTAACAAATAACATTTAACTTTTAACAGATAATTAAACCGCTTTCAAACTCAAATCCATATTGTAAACAGAATGCGTTAAAGCACCAGAAGAAACATAATCTACGCCGCATTCGGCATATTTTCTGACGGAGTCCAAATTAATTCCTCCCGAAGATTCCGTTTGGCATTTATTTCCAATTATTTGAACAGCTTTTTTAGTTTCTTCAAAATCAAAATTATCAATCAATATTCTGTGAATGCCTTCGTGTTTCAATATTTCTTTTATTTCTGCTATGCTTCTGGCTTCAACAATAATTTTTAAATCCAGCTTATTGATTTTTAAATAGTTTTTGGTTTTTTCTATTGCTTTTGAAACGCCTCCGGCAAAATCGATGTGATTGTCCTTAAGCATAATCATATCATACAAGGCGAATCTATGATTTTCGCCGCCGCCAATTTTTACTGACCATTTTTCTATGGCTCTGATGCCCGGAGTGGTTTTTCTGGTATCTAAAATTTTGGTTTTTGTACCTTCCAACAGTTTGGTGAATTCTTTTGTTTTTGTGGCAATGGCGCTCATCCGCTGCATCACGTTCAATACCAGACGTTCCGATTTCAAAATGGATTGTGAGCTTCCTTCAACATAAAAAACAACATCTCCATATTTTACGGTTTCCCCGTCGTTAATCAATGTTTCCACTTTTAAATCTGAATCCACATATTTGAAAATTCTTTTTGCCATTTCCACGCCAGCAATAATTCCGGCTTCTTTAACCAGTAATTTTGCTTTGCCTTTTGCTTCTTTTGGAATGCAAGCCAAAGAGCTGTGATCGCCATCGCCCACATCTTCCCTTATGGCATTGGAAATAATAATATCAAGTTCTTTTTCAAATTGCTGCTGTGAAATCATTGGATTTGTCTATTATCAAACAAAAATAACTTTTTTATTTTCAAAAAATTCATCTTTAATTCTTTTTATATTTACCGAATGAAACGAGCATCGCAAATTTTGACACACAAATTAATGAATCATGGCAGGCAGCATCTGTTACCGCTGAAAAATAAAATTTAAACAGATGAAAATTAAACTGTTGGCCATTGGCAAAACCGATGCTAAAAATTTACATATGCTCATTGAAGCTTATCAAAATAGGCTGAAGCATTATATCAATTTTGAGATTGATTTAATTCCTGACATAAAGAATGTCAAAAACCTAACCGAAGTGCAACAAAAAGAAAAAGAAGGCGAACTCATTTTAAAAAAATTAACGTCAACAGACGTTTTAATATTGTTAGATGAAAAAGGAACCCAATTTAGTTCTGTCGCTTTTTCTGAATACCTTCAAAAAAAAATGAATGCTGGCGTAAAACAATTAGTTTTGGTTATTGGCGGCCCGTACGGATTTTCGGAAGCCGTTTACCATCAGGCGCAAGGAAAAATATCCTTGTCAAAAATGACTTTTTCCCACCAAATGATTCGGTTGTTTGTTGTTGAACAGTTGTATAGGGCTTTTACCATTTTAAAAAACGAACCATATCACCATGAATAAATTAAAACTGGTTTTCGCCACAAACAACCAACACAAACTCAAAGAAGTTCAGGCGATGCTCACAAATTTCGATATTGTAAGCTTGGCCGATATCAATTGTTTTGATGATATCCCGGAAACTGCCGATACTTTGGAAGGAAATGCTATTTTAAAAGCCAATTTTATCACTGAAAAATACGGACTGGATTGTTTTGCTGACGATACCGGACTGGAAGTTGAAGCCTTAAATAATGAACCGGGCGTTTATTCGGCGCGTTATGCCGGGGAAAGCAACAATGCCGAAGAGAACATGAATAAATTATTGAATAACATCAAAAATAATCCAAACCGGAAAGCGCAATTTAAGACGGCAATCGCGCTAAATATTCAAGGAAAACAGTTTATATTTGAAGGAATTTGCGAAGGCTCCATTTTAACAAAAAAACGAGGAGAAAGCGGTTTTGGCTACGACCCTATTTTTATGCCAGATGGTTATAAAACATCATTTGCAGAAATGAATATGGATGAAAAAGGAAAAATCAGCCATCGCGGAAAAGCAATAGAAAAATTAGTTACATTTTTAAAGGAGCATCATTGGTAAATTCAACAAAATCATATAGAAACACGTTTATTATTTTATTGGGTGCACTCCTGCTTATATTTATTGTAAACATAAGTTTGGGTTCTGTTTATATTCCGTTAAAACAATTGTTTTTGGCTTTTATAGATGGTGAAGTTGAAAAAGAATCGTGGAAATCAATTGCGCTTAATTACAGGTTGCCAAAGGCAATTACGGCGATTATTGTGGGATCGGGATTGTCGATTAGCGGATTGTTGATGCAAACCCTTTTCAGGAATCCTTTAGCCGGACCTTATGTTTTGGGTATCAGTTCGGGCGCAAGTTTGGGTGTCGCCATATTGATTTTGGGTGCCTCGTTTTTTGGTGCAACTACAGCCGGTTTTGCATTTAGCAGCTGGGGACACGCGATTGCTGCAAGTCTAGGTGCTTTTTTAGTGCTTTCAGCGGTGATGCTGGCAGCCATAAAAGTGAGAAACACCATGTCTATATTGATTATCGGATTGATGTTTGGGAGTTTAACGGCTTCCGTAATCAGTGTGTTGGCCTATTTCAGCAGCGCCAATCAGTTGCAGCAATATTTATTTTGGAGTTTTGGCAGCTTGGGAAATTTAAGCTGGAATGAAATTTTAGTACTTTTAATTATTTTTTTAATTGGAATGACCTGTGTGATTTTTATTATAAAACCGTTAAACAGCTTGCTTTTGGGAGAAAATTATGCAAAAAGTATGGGCGTTAATGTAAAACGAACCAGAAATTTAACCTTGATTTCTACCAGTTTGTTAACAGGCGTTATTACCGCTTTTTCCGGACCTATTGCCTTTATTGGTTTGGCGGTTCCCCATTTGACAAAACTGCTTTTCAGCACTTCCAACCATAAAATATTGGTGCCGGCAGTTGCCATAAGTGGCGCCATCATTATGCTTATTTGCGACAGCATTGCCCAATTGCCAACCAGTGAATATACCTTGCCCATTAACGCAATAACCTCATTATTTGGCGCACCTATTATTATTTGGTTACTAGTCAGAAAACGAAAAATAACTTATTAAGTGAGTTTAAAAGATCAACATATCATTAAAACCAGCAATTTAAGCATTGGTTACACGTCTAAAAAGAACGTGAACACCATTGCGGCTAACCTAAATATTGAACTGGATAAAGGAAAATTGGTTTGTTTGTTAGGGAAAAACGGGATTGGGAAATCGACTTTGTTACGGACTTTAACCAAGGTTCAACCTGCTTTAAGCGGTGAAATTTTCATCAATAACACCAACTTAAAAACGTTAAACAGCGTTGATTTGGCCAAATCGCTCAGTTTGGTTTTAACCGAGCATTTGCCCGAAAGCAATTTGTCGGTTTATGAATTGGTGGCTTTGGGCCGTCAGCCTTATACCAATTGGGTCGGCAATTTATCTGACACAGATTTAAAATTTATTGATACCGCCTTTGAACAAACCAACACCAAACATTTGATCAACGCAAAATATTACGAGTTAAGCGACGGGCAGCTTCAAAAAGTGCTCATTGCAAGGGCATTGGCGCAAAATACCGACATTATTATTTTGGATGAGCCAACGGCGCATTTGGACATTCATCATACCATTGAGACCTTGGCATTGTTAAAAAAATTGGCCAAAGATTTTCATAAAACAATAATTGTTTCTACCCATGAAGTAAATTTGGCTTTGCAATTGGCTGATATTTTATGGTTGATGACTCCTTCAAACTTTATGGCGGATTCCACTGAAAATTTAATTGAAAACAATTGCCTTGAACAACTTTTTGATTCTGATTTAATTCGCTTTAACAAAACTTTAAAACAGTTCACGCTCTCGAATTCTGACTAACTTTGGTATCTTTGATTGATTAATAAAATCATTTTATGAAGAAAATTCTTTTTACCGCACTATTTTTAAGTCTGTTACAAGTTGGCTTTAATAACAATATTGTTGCCCAAGCTGCTGAATCTGTTGAAATTACAGGGAAATTGGCGCAAAAATTTGCTGCCGGAATTACAGAAGCTGATTTGAAAATACATTTATATATTATTGCTTCGGATGAATTTAAAGGAAGAAATACCGGTGAACCCGGACAAAAATTGGCTGCGGAATACCTGAAAGATTTTTATATGTCAAAAAATATTGCCTCTCCGCTAGGTGGAAATAATTATTTTCAAATTATTTCAACAAAACATTTGAGATCCAATTTAAAACCCTCAGAAAATGTGCTTGCTTTTATCAAAGGTTCTGAAAAACCAGATGAAATTGTGGTCATTTCTGCACATTATGACCATCTTGGAATAGATAAGGATGGCGAAATTTATAATGGCGCCGATGATAATGGTTCTGGAACTGTGGCTGTAATGGCAATTGCTGAAGCTTTTCAGAAAGCCGTTGAAGAAGGAAACGGACCCAAACGTTCCATCTTATTTTTGCACGTTACCGGTGAGGAAAAAGGATTACTTGGCTCTAAATATTATGTGAATTTTCCTATTTTCCCTTTAGCAAATACAGTTTCAAATTTAAATATAGATATGATCGGTCGCTCAGACGATGCCCATGAAAACGACCCAAATTATGTGTATTTAATTGGTTCCGATAAACTTAGTTCTGAATTGCACGAATTATCTGAAGAAATGAATGACAAATTCACCAAATTAAAATTAGACTACAAATACAATGAAGAAAGCGATCCAAATCGTTTTTATTATCGTTCTGACCATTACAATTTTGCAAAAAATAACATCCCTGTCATTTTTTATTTTAACGGCACCCATGAAAATTATCACCGCATAAGCGATACGCCCGATAAAATTAATTATGAATTATTGGCCAAAAGAACGCAATTGGTGTTTTACACCGCATGGGAAATAGCCAATAGGGAAAAAAGAATTACTGTTGATAAATAATGTAGTTGTTGGTTATTTGGTTAAACCGTTAAACGATTAAACAGTTAAACAGTTATTTGGTTGTTGGCTATTTGGTTAAACGATTAAACAGTTAAACAGTTAAACGATTAAACAGTTAAACAGTTATTTGGTTGTTGGCTATTTGGTTAAACGATTAAACAGTTAAACAGTTAAACGATTAAACAGTTAAACGGTTAGGGGGCTTAATGAATAATTTTAAATAACAATTCTTTCAAAATATCTCCCGCCGGCAAAGCATTTGCGCCAACACCTTTGCTTTTTAAATCGGCATCACGCAACAAACCAATGACCTGCGACACTTTTCGCATTGGATAGTTTTTTGCGGCTGAAGTATAATCTGAAACAAAAAACGGATTTACACCTAAAGATTTTGCGACACTGTTACTCGATTTGTCTTTTAAACTATGGTAAATAAGCAACTGTGTAAAAAAACCATTCAATAATGAAATGGTTACAACCATGGGATTTGCTTTTTGGTTTTGCGCAAAATGATTGATAATTCTGTTTGCACTCAGCACATTTTTTTCACCTACTGCCTTTCGCAATTCAAAATTATTATAATCTTTGCTAATCCCTATATTTTCTTCAATTGCTTTGGGCGTTATGGTTGAATTTGGCGGTAGAACAATCATTAACTTATCCAGTTCATTGCTGATTTTACTCAAATCATTGCCCAAATATTCCACCAGCATTAAGGTGGCTTTCGTGTCTATTTTATAGTTTTTACCCGCTAAAACCCGTCTAATCCAATCTGCAACCTGATTTTCGTACAACTTTTTGCTTTCATACACCAATCCACATTTTTGAATGGCTTTGTACAACTTTTTGCGCTTGTCAATGGTTTTGTATTTATAGCAAATAACCAACACCGTTGAAGGTTGTGGATTTTCGGCATAAGAAGCTAAATTTTCAATAGTTCTCGACAAATCTTGTGCTTCCTTCACAATCACCACTTGTCTGTCGGCCATCATCGGATAGCGTTTTGCGTTGTCAATTAAATCTTCTACAGCAACATCCCTTCCATATAGAACCATCTGATTGAATCCCTTTTCTTCTTCGGAAAGCACACTCTTTTCAATATATTCAGAAATTTTATCAATATAATAAGGCTCATCACCCATCAAAAAATAAATGGGTTTAATATTTCCGCTTTCGATATCTGAAACTATTTTGGTTACATCACTCATTTATAAAAAAAAATTAGCATTTTTGTGGGATGCGGCCATTGAATTTACCTACATATCCTTTCAAAATCAAAAGTAGCGAAAATAAGTATTTTATATTCGATATTGTCCGAAAAAAATATATGGTTCTCACTCCAGAAGAATGGGTACGTCAGCATATGATTCATTATTTAATATCAGCAAAAAACTATCCGATTTCGCTCATTGCCGTTGAAAAAAAGGTAACCGTCAACAAGTTAACCAAACGCACAGACATCCTGGTTTTTAACGCAAAAGGCAAACCGCATATCATTGTTGAATGTAAAGCGCCTTCCATAAAAATCACCCAAGAGGCTTTCGATCAAATTGCCCGCTATAATTTAAAATTAGAAGCCAATTATCTTATTGTCACCAACGGTTTAACCCATTTTTATGCTGTTATGGATTTGAAAAATGAATGCTATGTTTTTTTAGAAACTATTCCTAAATATGAACAATAATGATAAGTTCTGCCTGTAAATTTCATCTGTTTATATTTTATTTTTTATTGGTACAGATGCAGCCTGCCTGCCGGACAGGCAGGTTCGCCATTAATCATTCTACTGTGTATCAAAATTTGTTATGGCTCGTTTCATCTTTTTAATTAAGTTTGCATACGTGAAAATAGCCATCGTCATCTTAAACTGGAACGGGAAACAATTGCTGGAAAAATTCCTTCCTTCCATCGTAAAATACAGCGATTTCAAGAATGTGGAAATTTATGTGGCCGACAATGCTTCTGTCGATGATTCTGTTGTTTTTGTGAAACAAGCGTATCCACAGATTAAAATTATTCAAAATGTGGTAAACGGTGGATTTGCCAAAGGCTATAATGATGCTTTGCAACACGTTGAAGCAGATATTTATGCGTTGGTGAATTCCGATATTGAAGTGACTGAAGGATGGTTGAATCCTGTAGTTTCAATTTTTGAAAACGAGCCAAATACGGCCATTATTCAGCCAAAAATACTGGATTATAAAAATAAAAACAAGTTTGAATATGCCGGTGCAGCTGGCGGATTTATTGACAAGTTTGGGTATCCTTTTTGCCGAGGCCGTATTTTTTCTCAGTTAGAAACTGATATGAATCAATTTAACGATGAAACTGAAATTTTTTGGGCATCGGGCGCTTGTTTTTTTATTCGTTCATCAGTTTATCACGAACTCAATGGTTTCGATGAAGATTATTTTGCGCATCAGGAAGAAATAGATTTGTGTTGGCGAGCGAAAAATTTAGCCAAAACCATTAAATATGTAGGCCGTTCAACTGTTTATCACGTAGGCGGCGCAACGTTAAAAGAAGCAAATCCAGCAAAAACATTTTTAAATTTCAGAAACAGTTTGTTTAGTTTGGTTAAAAATCTGCCCAAAAACAGGTTGATTCCAATCATTCTCTCGCGACTTGTGCTGGATGGTTTTGCCGGATTAAAATTTTTAGCGGAATGGAAGCCTATGCATTTCCTTGCAATACTTAATGCGCATTTCAGTTTTTACAAATATTTTTCCAAAATGCTTAAAAAAAGAAAAAAATCCGCAAATACAGCGGATTATTATACGATAAAAAGCATTGTTTGGCAGTATTTTGTTTTGGGTAAAAAAGAATATAAAGAATTGCTATAGTAACGCCTCCACACTTCCCAATCCTTCACGCAAAACAGTAATTTCCCCTTCAGATAAGTCAACAACTGTTGATGGAATATTGCTTCCGTAACCGCCATCAATCACAATATCCACTTTATTTTCCCATTTTTCAAATATCAATTCAGGGTCTGTGGTATATTCCAACAAATCGTCTTCATCATAAATTGAAGTGGAAACTATGGGATTTCCCAATTTTTTTACCAATTCTCTAATAATATTATTGTCGGGAATACGAATACCCACTGTTTTTTTATTTTTAAAGGCTTTCGGTAAATTGGTGCTTGACGGCAAAATAAAAGTATATGGTCCTGGCAAGGCCTTTTTTAATATTTTATAGGCCGGCGTTTCAATTTGTTTTACATAATCGGACAAATTGCTTAAATCGTAACAAATAAAAGAAAAATTCGCTTTGTCCAATTTTAACCCTTTGAGCTGCGCTACTTTTTCCATAGCTTTGGTGTTTGTAATGTCACAGCCTAACCCATAAACGGTATCCGTTGGGTAAATAATTATCCCGCCTTTTTGTAAAACCTTGACAACTTTGTCAATTTCACGTTCGTTGGGATTTTCGTTATATATTTTAATTAACTCTGCCATACACGAATATTTAAGTTGCGCAAAAGATATTTTTTACGGCTTCTCCACCAACCTAAATCCTTCTCCGTGAATATTTAAAATTTCCACATTTGGATCGGGTTTTACATATTTTCGAAGTTTAGCAATATACACATCCATACTTCGTGAAGTGAAATAATTGTCGTCTCTCCAAATTTTAGTCAGCGCCAATTCACGCGGCATCAAATCGTTTTTATGCGTGGCCAACAATTTCAATAACTTGCTCTCTTTTGGGGAAAGTTTCTGAATTTCACCGCCGTCAAAAGATAAATGACGCAGTTTTGAATTGAACTCAAATTTTCCAATTTTATATTCAAAAACATCTTCTTCAATCGTTTGTTCCGTTTCTTTACGCTGCAAAATGGCTTTTATTTTATACAACAAAACTTCAGAATCAAAAGGCTTGTTTAAATAATCATCGCCTCCAGACTGGTATCCTTTCAGCACATCTTCTTTCATGGTTCTGGCCGTTAAAAATATAATTGGCACTTCAGAATTGGTTGCCCTAATGTCTTTTGCCAATGAAAAACCATCTTTTCGAGGCATCATAACATCTAAAATACACAAATCGAAATCGTCATTTTTAAACATTATCAACCCTTCCAAACCATCTTTGGCCAAGGTCACTTTATAATCGTTCAATGATAGATAATCTTTCAAAACAGTTCCAAAATTGGGATCGTCTTCAACCAGTAAAATTCTATTATTTTCCATATTTTTATTTTAAATTAAAGGCAGTTTAACGGTGAAAGTGCTTCCAATACCTTTTTCACTTTCCACATAAACTTCGCCTTGATGAATTTCAACAATTTTTTTCACGTATGCAAGTCCTAATCCATGGCCTTTCACATTGTGTATATTACCTGTTTCTTCTCTGTAAAACTTATTAAAAACATTCTTTTGAACGCTTTTAACCATGCCAATACCTTGATCTTTTACTTTAATAATGATATGTTTGGCCGTATTTTCTGTTGTAATATCAATTTTTGGTGCCTCTTCAGAATATTTTATGGCGTTGTCCAACATATTTACAATCACATTGGTAAAATGAAAATGATCACCTAAAATTTCGGTCGCTTCTGCGTTCAATTTCATTTTAATATAACCTCCTTTATCATTAACCAATAAATCTACGTGTGTTACGGCTTCTTTTATTAAGTCATGAACATTCACTTTTTCTTTATTGACATCCAACTGATTTTTTTCAAGTTTGGAAATTCGCAACACATTTTCAACTTGGGCATTCATGCGTTTATTTTCCTCTCGAATCATTTTTACATAGCGCATCACTTTTTCCTGGTCGCCAATAACTTTCGGATTTTTAATGGCATCCAACGCTAAATTGATGGTCGCTATGGGCGTTTTAAATTCGTGCGTCATATTATTGATGAAATCCGTTTTAATTTCCGAAACTTGTTTTTGTTTGATTAACTGATACAATGCACTCACAAATGCCAAAATAATAATCAACACAAAAAAAACAGACAATACCAATATTTTAGTAATTGAGCCTAAAATGTAATTTTGTTTTTGAGGAAATGTCACATACAATTGATAATTGCTATTTCCTTCAACATCAGCAAACATAGGCACCATATAACTTTTACCCACTTCTTTTCTGAAATAACCCGATTTTACCTGAGTTGCCAATCCGTTGCTGTAAATACCATATTTAAAATCGGTGCTAATTCCCTTTGAATTTAGCTCATTGGACAACCTAAAAGTAATTTCCCTATTGCTTACCCTTCTATGAACTGGAAGTTTGCTGGTATAAATATCAAATTGGCCTTCCAAATACGATTTTTCCGCAGCTTTAAACCTACCAACTTTTACATAACGTTCTTCTGGAGGTTCAATGCCACCCGCAGTTTTATCCAAAACCTGATCTTTTACAATCACAATTTCTTCTTTACTGTAAATCTCTTTAAAACTTACGCTGTCATTTTCAAAGAACTCTGTAGGCACTTTATAATTAGACTCAATGATACTTTGAGAATAGGTGAATTTTTCATTATTCGTTGTATCTATTTTTTCAAAAATAAATTTACTTACATCAGATACCTTTAATTTATCACCTTCTTTATAAAGTTCTTCTATTTTAAAATAAAAATCATTAAACTCTCGCTGTTTAATGTCGTCTGACACTTTTGCCAACGCAAACTTAACATTTGCCGAAAATTGCTCTTCCGTTATCTGCACCGAGTTTTTTATCCAAAAAACCTGCACTGAGATGATGCCAATTAAGGCAACGTTCATTAAAATAACGATGAGCACAAATATCCTTTTCCTCATCACCCAAATTTACACGATTAACAGTATATTCATTGTTATTTAACGTAGATTAACAACTTTATTATTTCTTTAACAATTTATTAAGAAAATTTTTATTTTAATTTTAATTTTTTAAGCAATTCAAAAATTGTGAAAACCTGATTTTTTGTGGCCTCCAAATGATTGTTTGTGATCACAAAATCCGATTTTTTTATTTTAAAATCATCGGCCGACTGGTTTTTCATCCGCTCCATGACTTGTGCTTCGGAAACGCCGTCGCGCTTCATAATTCTTTCAATTTTATGCTCAAAATCGGCAATGACCGTAATGATATAATCACAAAATTGATTGCTTCCGCTTTCAAATAAAATAGCCGCTTCATAAATCACAAAATCCGATTTTTGGGTTTTTATAAAATGTTGAAAATCTTCACGAACTTTAGGATGCACCAACGCATTCAATGCGTTTAATTTTTCTTCATTGTTAAAAACAACTGATGAAATATAGGCTCTGTTCAATTCCCCTTTTTCATAAGCCTGCTCACCAAATAATTTTACGATCTGATTTTTCAATGTTAAATCAGTATTCATTAATTTCTTCGCCTCAAAATCTGCCACATAAGTAACAGCACCTAGCGCTTTAAAAAGTGCCAAAACAGTGCTTTTTCCACTGCCAATGCCGCCTGTCAATCCGATTATTTTCATTTTTGAATTAAAAATTCCAATTGTGGCGGATTTATTTTCAACGCATAAACATAATTGCTTTTTTGCGTTATTATGGGTGTTAAATAAGTGATTAACGTATCGTTTTCATATTGTTTGTAATCAAAAACAACCGATACATCATTTTGGGTAATTTTACTGAAATTTGAAAGTCCTGCCTGATAAATCACTTCAATTTCTTTCGGAAAAGTAGTCACTTTAACACCAAATGGGACATTGATAATGGTCACCGGAATCTTAAAAGTGCCTTCCGTAAATTTATCTACCTTTCCGCTAACCTTAACTTTTATGTCCGACATTTTTATTTGTTCTGATTTATATGGCGATATTAAGAGCAGATCTACTGCAATATCTTCAAACACATCATTTAATTTTAACGGACTTGTGGTAATTCCGGCTATGGAATCAATGAGTTTTTTTGAACCTGAAACAAAAACGGAATCAGGTGTTATTTTTAATTTCTCCACCAAATTATATCCAGCTTTATATTGAATATCAAGATTGGCAATTACCGGGACTTTTTTAGAAATTGATTTGCCAATTTCAATAAAAATAGTATCCTTCAGCACACTTATAATTTCAATTTCATTAGAAAATTGTGAATTTAAGGATGAAATTTGTTTGTTTGGCAATAGATAATAAGTAGATTTGGTTTTAGCAATATTTCTTAAGTTCAATAGTATTTTACGCTTTTTAAATTTATATTTCAGCAACATAAATCCGGGCGCTTTAATTTCCAATTCCAGCTCAGAAACCGGTTTTTTTTGTACCATTAAATCTTTTGGCAATTTGGCATATTCCACATTAAAAACAACAGGCGTGATATAACTTTTAGACAATTCTATCAGCAGCCAAATTATAGAAGACAAAACCAGAAAAAATAAAAAAATTTTAATTTTCTTATTGCTTTTCAGAGATTTAATGTTTGATGCTGCAGTTGTTTTCATATAAAGAATATAACTATCAAATATACAAAAAAGTGAGCTAAATAGCTCACTTTTTAAGAAGTGCTCCTTGTTTATTTAACTTCTTCCGGAACTTGGTATTTTTTACTCAATTCCATAGAAATGGCTGAACGTTCAAATTTAATTTTCCCAGCGCTTGTTTCAATAATTACGGTATTGTCGCTGTCTACAATATCAACAATTTTTCCGTGAATTCCGCTACTGGTTACTATTTTATTTCCTTTTGCAATGGAAGTTTGAAACTTCTTTTCGTTTTTCTGACGTTTTATTTGCGGTCTTATCATAAAAAGATAAATAACCACAAACATTAATAAGAAAGGAAGCATACTCATTAATGAATCTCCTCCAAAAGCTTGTAAAGCAATACTTGTGTACATATTTTTAATTTTAAATTAATTGACTGATTATTTTTTTGGGGTTACGGTTCCTCCAATACGCAACATTTCGGTCACCTCAGCTGTATTGGTTTGTAAAGTTATTGATTTGCTTTGTTTTCCTGTTCTTCCTTTTGAATCAAACGAAAACTTTAATTCTCCAGAATCTCCAGGTTTAATAGGATCTTTAGGCCATTCAGGAACCGTGCATCCGCATGATGCTGATGCATCTGTAATTATTAAATCTGTTTTTCCTTTGTTGGTAATTTTAAAAACGCCTTCAACAACTTCACCTTCATTCACAGTTCCAAAATCGTAGTCTCTTGTGTCAAACTCAATAATGGCAGTTCCCAAACTAATTTTTGCGTCTCTTTCTTTTGCTGTCTCTAAATTTGCTGCATCTATTTTTGCAGATGCGTTGTCTTTGCAAGAAACAAATGCCAAACTCAATAAAGCAATGAATACAATACTATTTTTTCTCATGGTTATATGTTTTTTTTGTAAAAATATGAAATTACATCAATCCTCGTCCTATTTTGTTCAATCTTTTTGAGGCCGTAAAATCTTTTAAAATTTTATCTATGACCCCGTTTATAAAAAAACTGCTTTTTTCAGAGGAATAATCTTTGGCAATTTCAATATATTCGTTAATGGTAACACTTGTTGGAATTGACGGGAATTTTAAAAACTCGCTTATGGCCATTTTTATCAAAATCATATCAATTTCCGCAATACGGTCTGTGTCCCAATTCGGTGTTTTATTTTCAATTTCCTTTTCAAATTCTGTATGGTTCAACACCACTTTTCTGAATAAGTCCAACACAAATTTCTTATCGTCATCATCTTTATAAATATTGCCCAACAAAAAAGTCTGTTTTGGCTTTAACTGATTCAACGATTTAACAATCCAAGTATTTACAAAAGGAATGTCATCCACCCAACTAATGGTTTTGTCTTCAAAATATTCTGCCAATTTTTCATTGGGAGCCACCACATTTTTAAAGAGTGCAACCACAAAATCCCGATCTTCTTCAAAAGAAGATTTTTCAGATTTCAAATAATCTGCATAAATGCTACTTTCTTTAACCAGCTTCAAAATTTCATGAACATATTCATTGTCCAAACGCCAATAATTAAGCTTATGTTCTTCCAAATAGGTATTTAAGGAAACGCTTTCCTCCAATAACCTGAAAATTTGGTTGTTAATAAATTTGTAATTCGGATTTAAATCTTGTGTTGTGGCCAAATATTTTTTGCCAGAAATTTCAATATGTTTTTTTTCCATATTCTTAACCTCAACAAGCAAACGAAGCATCAGCACATATAAATCGTGCATTTTTTCAATACTGGCGTATAAAAAATCTTCTTCTTTTTTAAGGTTATCACTTTTAGACTGAAGCAATGCGTAAACCGATTGCATTACTTTAATTCTAATATGTCTTCTATTTATCATTTAAAGAACTTTTGAAATTTTTAGTGGTACAAAGCGCAAAAATACTAATAATTTTCAGAAATAAAATTTTGTTTTTGTTTATTTACGAAAAGGGGCAAAATTCTAAAACGATAACCATAAATACTTTTTTGGGTTTTAAGTTTGGAATGCCTAGAGTTGTTTTGTGTATTGGTTCTTTTGGAGTTTGGAGTTGAACTTCCCTGATTAGCGTTGACCGGTTTTACACACCCCTAGCCCCTATTTCGGCTCCGCTCAACACAAGTCTCAAGAGGAGTTTGATTTGTTTAAACTTTTAATATTTAACTTTTAACTTCTAATATTTAACTTCTGACCTCTAACTTCTAAGTTTAAACTTTTTTTTTCCCGTATCTTCGCATTTTACAAAATTCATTGCATTTAACTACTATATGAAAGCTTTATCATACTTAAACAAATACTTCTTAAAATATAAATACCGACTGCTAATTGGTATCGTTATCACCATTGCTTCAAAAATTTTGGCCTTGCAGGTTCCCCAACTGATCAGGGAATCTGTAAATGTTGCTGAAGATTACAGAAACGGCATTGTGACCGATTTGGCCGTGGTGAAATCGGAATTGCTCATTAACATTTTATTAATTGTTGCGGCAGCGCTGCTTTCGGGATTTTTCACTTTTTTAATGCGCCAAACCATTATTGTGATGTCGCGGTTGATTGAATTTGATTTAAAAAATGAAATTTATCGCCAATACCAACTATTGTCGTTAAATTTTTACAAAAAAAACCGAACAGGCGATTTAATGAATCGCATTACCGAAGATGTGAGTAAAGTGCGTATGTACGCCGGACCGGCCGTTATGTATACCGTAAATATGCTGGTTTTGTTTTCCGTAGCCATTATTAAAATGTATAATATTGATGTCACTTTAACCAACTATACGCTTTTGCCATTGCCCATTTTATCGGTATTGATTTATTATTTGAGCAGAATCATTAACGAACGAAGCACCGTTGTGCAACAATATTTATCGAAATTAACCTCAAGCGCCCAAGAAACTTTTTCGGGAATTAGCATCTTAAAATCGTATGGCATTGAAGAAAAAGCGATGGCTGAATTCGAACAATTGTCTGATAAAGCCAAAGAAAAAAACATCAGCTTGTTTAAAGTTCAAGCCTTGTTTTTTCCTTCCATGATTTTTTTGATTGGGTTGAGCAATATCTTGGTTATTTATGTTGGAGGATTGCGCTACATTGAAGGCACCATTTCTTTGGGGGTAATTGCCGAATTTATTATGTATATTAACATGCTTACTTGGCCAGTTGCCGTTGTGGGCTGGGTAACTTCCATCATTCAGGAAGCGGAAGCATCGCAAATACGGATCAACGAGTTTTTAAAACAAGAGCCTGAAATTATAAACAATAACGATAAATCAACAAAAATTCAAGGAGAAATTGAATTTAAAAATGTGTCTTTTACCTATGACGACACCAATATTGAAGCGCTGCAACATATCAATTTCAAACTTGAAAAAGGGAAAACACTCGGTGTTTTAGGAAATACCGGATCGGGAAAAACAACGCTTATCAGCTTAATTGCCCGTTTGTATGATGTAAAATCGGGGGAAATTTTAATCGACACAAAACCCATTGAACAGCTCAATTTAGACAACCTGAGACAAAGCATCGGTTTTGTTCCGCAAGAAGCTTTTTTATTTTCTGACACCATAAAAAACAATATCAAGTTTGGCGATGAAGCGGCTTCCGACGAAAAAATTGAACAAGCTGCTAAAGATGCCTACATCCACCACAATATCATTGAATTTAATGAAGGATACAACACTTTTGTTGGAGAAAGAGGCGTTACCTTGTCGGGCGGACAAAAACAGCGTGTTTCCATCGCCCGTGCGCTTATTAAAGAACCTGAAATTTTAATTTTTGACGATTGCTTATCCGCAGTGGATACAGAAACCGAAGAAATTATCCTGAACAACTTATTTAAAATAAGTCATGATAAAACAACCATCATCGTTAGCCATAGAATTTCATCGGTTAAAAACGCGGATGCCATTCTCGTATTGGAGAAAGGAAAAATAATTCAGCAAGGTACACATAATGAGTTAATTAAAATTGATGGTTATTATAAAGAGCTTTATGAACAGCAACTTTTGGAAAAAGAAATTTGAAAATAGTGCAAAAAGTCAAATTATTTTATAGATTTGTGTCAAAATCGAGTAGAAAGATTAATTAAATAGAGAGTTAAATATGAATGACAATGAACATTTAGAACAAGAAGAGATATTCTCTCAGGTTCTTAGAGCAGGAAGAAGAACTTACTTTTTTGATGTAAGAGCAACAAAAGCCGAAGATTATTACTTAACTATTACCGAAAGTAAAAAGTTCACCCATGACGATGGGTCTTTCCATTACAAAAAGCATAAAATTTATTTATACAAAGAAGATTTTGTAGAGTTTAATGATATGTTAAAAGAAGCAACTAATTATATTTTAAATGAAAAAGGTGAAGAAGTCATTTCTGAACGTCACCAAAAAGATTTTAAAAGGCCTTCAGACGGAACAGAAGAAACTGAAGAACCCGTATCAGGATCAGAAAGTTTTACTGATGTAAATTTTGAAGATATATAATCAATTAACTTCAACCAAATAAAAAAACACTTCCATTGAAGTGTTTTTTTATGGCCAAAAAAAAAGCTGATGGATAGATCATCAGCTTTTTTTGATTGTATTTTTTTGCTAGTTTATGCCAATACTTTTTGCACTTTATCTGCAGCTTCCTGGAATTCAGTTGCTGAAATTAAATCCAATCCGCTATTGTCTAAAAGCTCTTGTGCCTCTTTGGCGTTGGTTCCTTGTAAGCGTACAATAATGGGAACATTAATGGCATCGCCCATATTTTTATAAGCATCAATTACACCTTGCGCCACACGGTCGCAACGCACAATTCCTCCAAAAATATTGACCAAGATTGCTTTTACATTTGAATCTTTTAATATAATTCTGAATGCTGTTTCAACGCGTTTTGCATCTGCCGTTCCACCAACATCCAAAAAGTTTGCAGGCTCTCCGCCAGATTGTTTAATTAAATCCATCGTGCTCATTGCCAATCCTGCCCCATTCACCATACATCCCACATTTCCGTCTAAATCAACATAATTCAACCCTGCGGCATTGGCCTCCACTTCAATCTCATTTTCTTCACGCAAATCCCTTAATACTGCCAAATCTTTATGGCGAAATAAAGCATTGTCGTCCAAAACAACTTTTGAATCTACCGCTAAAATTTTATCATCCGACGTTTTTAACACTGGGTTTATTTCAAATAAAGTGGCATCAGAATTTACAAACGCCGTGTATAAAGAAGTCACAAATTTGATCATTTCTTTTAACGCATTGCCCGACAATCCTAAATTAAAGGCAATTTTACGTGCCTGAAAAGCTTGCAATCCCAATAAAGGATCCATTTCTTCGGTAAAAATTAAATGAGGCGTTTTTTCGGCAACAGTTTCAATATCCATTCCGCCTTCGGTAGAATACATAATCATATTTTTTCCGGTGGCTCTGTTCAAAAGTACCGACATATAATATTCTTCAGGTTCATTTTCTCCAGGATAATATACGTCTTCAGCAATCAATACTTGATGTACCTTTTTTCCTTGAGGTGGTGTTTGCGGCGTTATCAACATCATGCCGATAATGCTTTCAGTAATTGACTCAACGTCTTTTAAACTTTTGGCCAATTTCACGCCTCCGCCTTTTCCTCTTCCGCCCGCATGAATTTGCGCTTTAACAACCCACCAGCCTGTTCCGGTTTCTACAGCCAATTGTTTTGCCGCTTCTACCGCTTTTAAATGGTTATCAGCAACAATGCCGCGTTGTATTCTTACGCCAAAACTACTTAGTAATTCTTTTCCTTGATATTCGTGTAAATTCATTAGAGATAGTGGTTTTTGTAAATATCAACAAATGTAGTAATCCTAACTTAAAATTTATGTGTATTTAAAAAAAGTTTTACCGAGTGTAACAATGTGTGTTTTTGTGCGTCTATATATTAACATTTATTTAAGATGGTTTGATTTATATCTTAAATAATTTAGCAAAAAATTCGATCTAGTTTATCAAATTACAATGAAGAAATCCGTATTAATAGTAAGTTTATTATTTTTCTCCCTCTCCCATTCCCAAGAAAAAATTAAATCGGTTCATGCTTTAAGAATTTCCAATTCACCTTCAATTGATGGTGTTTTAGACGAAGATTTTTGGAAGGATGCAGAACCTGCGCAGAATTTTCAAATGTTCAAACCGGGCGATGGCGGGGCAGAAAGGGAAAATATGAAAACGGTTGTGAAAATTGCGTATGACGATGAAGCCATTTATTTTGGCGCTACCATGTATGATGATAACACAAAAGCAATTCCTTTACAATTTGGCGGCAGAGACGAATTTGGACAAGTTGATTTTTTCTTAATCAGCATCAACCCTAATAACGACGGACAAAATGATACGGAATTTGTGGTGATGAGCACAGGCGCCCAAGGTGATGCCAAAATTTCATCTATGGGCGAAGATTTTAGCTGGGATGCCGTTTGGGAAAGTGACGTTAAAATTAATGGCGACAGTTGGGTGGCAGAAATCAAAATTCCTTATGCTGCTTTGCGTTTCAGCAATTCAAACGAACAAACTTGGGGGGTTAATTTTCACCGAAAAATTAACAGGCTTAATGAGCAATACTCTTGGAATTATATTGATAAAAAAACGGGGTTAATCACGCAATATTCCGGGATAATCACCGGTATAAAAAACATCAAACCTCCTACCCGACTCAGTTTTTCTCCCTACGCTTTTGCCGCTGTTAATTCCTATAATGGCAATTCTGAAACAGATTATGCTGTTGGAATGGATTTAAAATATGGCATTAACGAAAGTTTTACGTTGGATGCAACCCTAATCCCCGATTTTGGGCAAACTGCTTTTGATGACCAAGTACTTAATTTAGGCCCATTTGAACAGCAGTACAGTGAAAAACGACCTTTTTTTACAGAAGGAACTGAACTTTTCAACAAGGGCAGATTGTTTTATTCCCGAAGAATTGGAAACACGCCTGTAGGTTATGGATTGGCTAATACCTATTTAAATGAAAATGAAGAAATCATCAACAATCCGACCAAAGTCAATATGATTAATGCCTTGAAAATTTCGGGTAGGACAAAGAAAGGATTGGGCATCGGATTTTTCAATGCCATCACTGAAAAAACTTCCGCAGAAATTAAAAATACCGTCACCCAAGAAACTCGGGAAATAGTTACGGAACCCCTTGCCAATTATAATGTGATGGTGCTGGACCAACAATTCAACAAAAACTCCTCCGTAACTTTTGTAAATACCAATGTTACGCGAAACGGCAGTTTTAGGGATGCCAATGTTTCTGCATTTTTATTTAGTGTTGCAGACAAAAATAACAGTTTTAAAACTTCGGGAGATTTTAAAATAAGCAACATTCTGGAAAATGGCGAAAACAAATCGGGTTTTTCCGGTTTTATGGAAGTTGGCAAAGTTTCAGGCAATTATCAATATGAAATTGGCCACAAAAGAAGCGATAAAAAATACGATATTAAAGATCTTGGCTTTCAGTCCAAAAATAATTATGCAGATTATTGGACGCAATTGTCCTATAGAATATTTGAGCCCACAAAAACTTTTGACGAATATCGACTTCGTTTTACAAGCGTCCTGAATTATCAAAACAATTCCAATGATTACGCAGGAAATTATTTTGAATTGGATTTTTTCTTTTTCACGGTGAAAAGAATTGCCTTTGGTGGAGAACTGTCAACAAATATTGGCGACCAATACGATTTTTATGCACCTCGCGTTGACGGACGATTTTTAAAACAAAAATCTGTTTACGCATTAAACGGCTGGATTTCTTCGGATTACAGGAAAAAATTCGCGATTGACGTCAGAGGTACTTTTGCCAAAAGATACACGCTCGATAACAAATTTGCTGAACTGTCTTTTTCACCACGCTATCGCTTTTCCAACAAATTTTCTACTGTTTATAAGTTGAAATTTTCCAAACTTACTAATGAGGAAGGATGGGTCACCAATTTAGATAATGGAAGCATTATTTTTGGAAACAGGGATGTAAAAACGGTTACCAATACTTTAACGGGCAATTTAAGTTTCAACACAAAATCAACTTTAGCGCTTTCATTCAGGCATTATTGGTCTCCAGTACAATATGATGCCGATTTTTTTGAGCTGAACAATGAAGGCACTTTAAACGCCAGTTCCTATCAAGGGAACCATAATATTAATTACAATATCTGGAATTTGGATTTAAGCTACTCTTGGGAATTTGCCCCAGGCAGCCAATTGTTGCTTTTATATAGAAACGCCGTTTTTAACGAAGATAAATTGGCGCATTTAGATTTCAAGAAGAACTTAGACAATCTTTTCGCAGAACCTTTCAATAACAATATTTCTGTTAAATTTATATATTATTTGGATTATAACAATGTTAAATCTTGGTTGTAATTTAGGCAACAAGAATGAGGCGTATGGCAATAGTTTCAAGGTTGGGAAAGTTGAAAAGAATAGCGACAAAAAGTAAGAAAATTAGGCTGTTAGCATCTTGCGCAAAAGAAATTAGACAAACAATAAAACGATTACACGATTAAACAGCTAAACGAATAAACAAAAAAGCTTACTTTTACCACATGATTGAAGCTAAGAATATTCATAAATTTTACGGGGATTTAGAAGTTTTAAAAGGCGTGGATTTATCCA
>JAAFHC010000278.1 GCA_010906935.1 Gelidibacter sp. | reverse complement strand
AATAAGCAATTCCTTTTTCCAAAGTAATTGATTTATTGGTAGTTGTTGAAGTTTGTGTATGTGAAATTGGTGCAAATAAATTGTTTTTGGCCACCTGTATTTCATAAGTGATGGTTCCGCCTTCAGCATCTGTTGAAGCATTCCATTGAAAATTCAACACATTGTCTATACACAATAAATTGTTGGCAGGGGAAGTCAATGTTGGGATTGTTGGGGCAGTATTTACAACCGGTGGAGGTGTTGGTTCACTTCCGCCGCCGCCACAAGACCATAAACTGATGCTTAATGCTACGATATATAAAAGATTTCTCATGATTTATTGTTTGATAATTTTTATGGAAACAGGCTGGTCTAAAAGCACTTTTGCGATATACAATCCTGTGGGTTTGTTCTCCAAGCTTAACTTAACTTTTCCGTAAACAACCGGATATTTTTTTACTGAAATTAATTGCGAATTAAGGTTGTACAATTCAACAATCACTTCTGTTTCTGAAGTTGGCACCGAAATGTCAAATGCGCCAAAGGTTGGATTTGGATACGCAAAAACACCTTCTAAACCATCGATTGTTTTTGAATAGATGCCTTCGCAGGAAACAGCCGTTTTTACTTCTAAAATATCGCCGCTTTTTACATCAACAGTAAATATTGGTGCGCTGGTTTCAAATTGTTCTTGTCCGTTTACCAACACTATAAATGGTGCTGTTCCCTTTTCAATTTCAACAGAAGCTTTGCCTGAAGCAACACTCGATTTTCCTGAAACGGTTGTTCCTTGAGCAACGGTAACGTCATAACATTGCGCATAGGTTTGCCCGGTAACCCCAATACAGATATTATAAGTTTTTGGAGGCAAGTTAATTGCTGTTGTTGTACTTGTAAAATTATAAACAACGCCATTGATGGTTACAGTATAGTTTAAAGCAGCCAATGCCGTAATTTTAATTTGTCCGTTGTTTTTGCCCGGACAAGTTTCACTGATGACTTCCACATTAAAATTGTTGGAAGGCAACGTAAATAACGGACAACCAGTACTATTTACAGTTGTTCCTACAGGTGTGTTTGGGCATAAATCTTCAGTATCAACAACATTATCTCCGTCACTGTCGTCTTGAGCCGTTCCGCCTCTTGGATCCAATAATTTTACGGTAGAATACATTTTATATTCGCCGGGATTCAGGGTGATGGCTGTTGAAGTATTGGTGATATTTTTTTCTTCACCCGTAAAATATTCATACCAAGTGCCTGTTTTTGAAAACTGAACAGTAATTGTCTTTGAAGTAATGTCGAAATTTCCTGCCAAAGCAACATCCATACTGGCGTGTTTTAAAAGGATGGATTTTGTTAAAGTTCCAACATTTAGGGTAAAATCGGTGGTGTTAAAAACAGGTTGTTGCTTTTTAAACGCAGCCAATGTTGCCCAAGTATTGTAAATTTGTTTTCTGTTTGCGTTATCAAAATAATCCCAACGAATTGGTTTTTTTGACAACCTGCAATCGTTGCTTATGGTTCCATCTGTGCACCTATTAATGGAAAAATCATAACCCAATTCGCCAAACTGCCAAATCATTTTTGGTCCGGGAATGGTGAAAAAGAACATTCCGGCAAGTTCCTGTCGGGACAAAGCAGT
>JAAFHC010000042.1 GCA_010906935.1 Gelidibacter sp. | reverse complement strand
GACAATGATGCCGTAAATGGAAGTAAAACTACAAGAAGCAAAATATTCTCCTATTATAAAAAAACGGAAAAAGAAATTAACAAGCAGTTGTTGGACTTTCAAAAGGAAAATATGGGAGCGATTTCTAAACTGGTTGAAAAATCTAAACAATCAAATGATGGGCTGGAAAAACTTAAAAATGAAATTCAGAAAAAAGCGGACATTGATTGGAATGACACGAAAAAATTAGAGGAACTTTTAAAACGGCAAACGCAATACCAGGAAATGATTCAAAAGCAAACAAACCAACTGCAAAATAGTTTGAAAGAACAAACCGACCGGAAGGAGACAAAAGAGACGAAGGAGGAATTGCTGAAACGAATCGAAGAAACTAAAAAGTTGGCAGCACAGGAAAAAATGCTGGAGCAATTAAAAGAACTTTCAAAAAAATTGGACAAAGATGATTTGACGGAGAAGTTAAAGGAAATGGTTAAAAAGAACCAACGGAACGAACAAAGTTTAGAGCGTATTTTGGAACTCACCAAGCGTTTTTATGTGGAGCAAAAGGCAAATCAAATACGGGAGAATCTGGAAAATTTGTCAAAAAAGGAAGAAAACTTGTCCAATGAAAATCCAAAGAATAACACTTTAGAAAAGCAACAGGAAATCAACAAGGATTTTGACGACATTAAAAAGGAGTCCAAGGAATTACAAAAGGAAAATCAGGATTTGAAACGCCCAATGAAACTTCCCGAAAATAAGGAGGAAATGGAAGACGTCAATAAAGATTTAAACAAAGCTTTGCAAGAGTTAAAGGAGCAGCAATCCGATAATGCAAAAAAGAGCCAGAAATCTGCTGCCAAAAAAATGAAGGAATTAAGCAAAAGTATGGAGCAATCCATGTCTGCCATGGAAGGAGAGTCCATTGATGAAAACATAGATGATTTACGAAAAATTGTGGACAATTTGATTGTTTTTTCCTTTGAGCAGGAAGAATTGCTTAACCGTTTTTCAACAGCCAATATTCAGCATCCGGAATATCCAAATAATTTAAAACAGCAGTATGTTTTAAAAGAATATTTTAATCATATCGATGACAGTTTGTATGTGTTGGCATTGCGTATTGTTCAAATGAGCACGATGATTCAAAAGGAAGTTTCTGAGGTGCATTACAACTTGGACGAATCTTTGTTGAATTTTACCGACGATAAAGCGGATATTGGTATTTCTAATCAGCAATTTGTGATTACATCAGCAAATAATCTCGCCAACTCATTGAGTAATTTATTGGAAAGTTTAATGAATGCTTCACCTAGTTTTGGCCAAGGAAAGGGCAAGGGAAATTCACCAGAGTTTGGTTTGCCAGACATTATTAAAAAGCAAGAGGAACTCAATGAACAAATAAAGGATGGCGTGGAAAAAGGTGAAAAAGAAGGTAAAAAACCGGGTGAAAATGGAGAGGGAATGAGTGAGGAATTGTATGAAATATATAAACAACAAGAACAACTCAAAGGCATGTTGAAAGATATTTTAGGCGAGGACCCGACCAATGCAAATGGCGCTGGAGACGCTATTAAAAAAATGGAAGAATTGCAAAAGGAATTGTTGGAAAGAGGCTTTGCAAAGGACGTTGTTAAAAAAATAGTGCAATTGAATTATGAGTTGCTGAAATTGCAAAAGGCCATGCAGCAACAGGGAGAGGATGATATTCGAAAATCGGAAACGCCAAAGGTGATTTTTGAGAAGCGAAATATTGAAGCCATCAAAGTTGAAAATCCGTATTTTAAAACCAATGAAATATTAAACCGACAATCATTACCTTTGCAAACAATTTATAAGAAGAAAGTACAAGAGTATTTTAAAAAAGAACAGCCATAAAGGAAAAATGATTGAATTTAATTACGAAACGGATTTCAAGTTAGAAAACGAGGAATTAATCCAAAATTGGATTTCTGCTTGTATAGAAAGTTACGGGTTTAATGAAGGGGAGCTTAATTATATTTTTTGTGATGATGATTACTTGCTTAAATTGAATGTAGAATTTTTGGATCATGATACATTAACCGATATTATTAGTTTTGACTATACGATGGGGAAATTAATCAGCGGCGATATCTTTATTTCTGTTGAAAGGGTTCGTGAAAATGCCCAAACATTCAACCAAACTATTGATAATGAGATTCATAGAGTAATGATACATGGCGTTTTACATTATATGGAGTTCAAAGATAAATCCCTGAAAGACAAGGAAATAATGAGGTTGGAAGAGGACAAATGCCTGGCATTGTTCAATGCTTTATAAACGTTCCACGTGGAACACAATTTAAAAATATGTTTAGTACAGTATATGATGTTATAGTTGTTGGAGGCGGACATGCTGGTAGCGAGGCTGCTGCGGCAAGTGCCAATATGGGCGCACACACACTTTTAATTACCATGAGTTTGCAGAATATTGCTCAAATGAGTTGCAATCCAGCCATGGGCGGAATTGCAAAAGGGCAAATTATTCGAGAAATTGATGCGTTGGGTGGATACAGTGGCGTAGTTACAGATAAAACAGCCATTCAGTTTAAAATGTTGAACAAATCGAAAGGTCCTGCCATGTGGAGTCCGCGTGCGCAAAGTGACCGAATGCGTTTTGCGGAATGTTGGCGGTTGATGCTGGAACAAACAAGCAAGTTGGATTTTTATCAGGATTCTGTAAACGGATTGTTGTTTGAAGGCGATAAAATTGTGGGCGTAAAAACTTCGCTTGGGATTGAAATTAAAGCAAAAGCGGTAATTATCACTGCCGGAACTTTTTTGAACGGATTGATTCATATCGGCGATAAATCTTTTGGAGGTGGAAGGGCAGGAGAAAAAGCTTCAACAGGAATCACGGAAGATTTGGTTAAAGTTGGTTTTGAAGCAGGAAGAATGAAAACGGGAACACCACCACGGGTGGATGGAAGATCTTTGGATTATTCTAAAATGATTGAACAACCCGGTGATGAAAATCCGGAGAAATTCTCCTATTTGGCCACCACCAAACCATTGGAAATTCAGCGTTCTTGTTATATGACTTATACCTCTTTAGAAGTTCATGAGGTGCTTCGAGAGGGTTTTGACCGATCACCGATGTTTAACGGCCGAATTCAAAGTATTGGTCCGAGATATTGTCCTTCCATAGAAGATAAAATTGATCGTTTTGCTTCCAAAACGCGACACCAGATTTTTGTTGAGCCGGAAGGTTGGGATACTGTGGAGGTTTATGTAAATGGTTTTTCTACTTCATTGCCAGAAGATATTCAAGACAAAGCTTTGCGAAAAGTAGCGGGTTTTGAAAACGTAAAATTCTTCAGATTTGGTTACGCTATTGAATATGATTATTTTCCGCCTACGCAATTGAAACATTCCTTGGAGACAAAACGAATCAAAAATCTTTATTTCGCCGGACAAATTAATGGAACAACAGGTTATGAAGAAGCTGCCGCGCAAGGGTTAATGGCTGGCATAAATGCCGCACTAAATATCCAAGGAAAAGAGCCTTTTGTGTTGAAGCGGGATGAAGCTTATATTGGTGTTTTGATTGATGATTTGATCACAAAAGGAACGGAAGAGCCTTACAGAATGTTTACTTCAAGGGCTGAATACAGAACTTTGTTGCGTCAGGACAACGCCGATTTACGGTTAACGCCAATGGCGTATAAACTTGGAATGGTTTCAAAAGAGCGCATGGACAGAGTGGTGGAGAAGCAAAATAAAACCGATTTATTTGTGAAATTTTTGTTGGAAACCAGCGTGCTTCCGGAAGAGATAAATCCAATTTTGGAAGCCAATGATTCTGCTAAAATTGACCAATCCATGAAGATGTTTAAAATAGCGGCAAGGCCACAATTGAACTTTACAGATCTTAGAAAATTAGCCAAAGTAGAAGCGTTTGTTAAAGAAAATAATATTGATCGTGAGGTTGAGGAGCAAACAGAAATACACGTGAAATATGCAGGTTATATTGATAAAGAACGGAACCAGGCAGATAAAGTGAATAGGTTAGAAAATGTGTCTATCCCTTCAAATTTTGATTATTCAAAAGTGAAATCTTTGTCCATTGAAGCACGTCAGAAACTAACCAAAATACAACCAATTACCATTTCGCAGGCGAGTAGAATCAGTGGTGTTTCACCTAGCGATATTTCTGTTTTACTGGTTTATATGGGACGATAATTTTAAGCGTTCCACGTGGAACACCTAAAATTAATTTTAAACAAAAACTTCAAATTACTTATAAATGATTCCTGAAACTAAGCATTATTTAACTTGTAAAGATTACACGGTATCAAACAAAAAGTTTGATTTATTGTACGATGGAAAGTTGGACATGCTTGAAACTTTTCCTCAGCCTAAGGCCGAAGAATTGTCTGATTATTATGAAAGTGACGATTATATTTCTCACACCGATTCAAAAGAAACATTTACTGATAAATTATATCAAGCAGTAAAAAAACATGCATTAACCAATAAATTAAAATTGATTAATTCTTTCAAAACAGAAGAAAAAAATTTGTTAGATGTTGGTTGCGGCACTGGTGATTTTTTACTGACTTGTAAAAATAATGGATGGAAGGTTACGGGTGTGGAGCCGAATCCTAAAGCCAAAATTACTGCAGAAAATAAAGTACAAGGAAAATCAGTTACAGAAATTTATTCTGATATGAATCTGTTAAATAATGAAGCGCAATTTGATGTCATTACTTTGTGGCACGTGCTGGAACATATTCCAAACTTGGAAGGGTATATTTCATCATTGAAAAAATTGTTAAAACCCAATGGCGTTTTAATTATTGCGGTTCCAAATTTCAAAAGTTATGACGCCATTTACTATAAACAATTTTGGGCGGCTTTTGATGTTCCAAGACATTTATGGCATTTTTCAAAAAAATCGATTCGATTGTTGTTTGAAAAACATGAAATAAGCGTCGTTAAAATTTTACCTATGTGGTTTGATTCTTTTTATGTTTCCTTGTTAAGTGAAAAATATAAAAACGGAAAAGGAAATTTTTTGATGGCCTTTTACGTCGGTTTAATCTCAAACGTAAAAGCAATTAGCACCAAAGAGCATTCTTCCCTAATTTACCTCCTTAAAAACGCCAAATATTAATTTTAAAGCGATTTAAGAGTGGTTTTATGGTATAAGCGTCTTGTGATATTTCATTTTCCCGAAAACGCCTATACTCAAGGATAATGAATCCATTTTTTATCAGAATTTATTATAACGACGCCTTTAATGATAAATAAAATCAATATTGAAAAATATTTTACCAAACCTTGTTTTTTGTTTATATATTCGCACAAAATTTAAATCAACAATTCAAAATTTTAAAAATGAAAAAAATACTTATCATCGCTTTTGCCATTGCATTGGCATCTTGTAACCAAACTAAAATAGCCTATATTGATGTTGAGGTTATCATGAAAGATTATACTGCCACAAAAGAATTGGAAGCAAAATTAAAAGCCAAACAAGAAGTGTTCGCAAAACAATTGGACAGCCTACAAGGTCCTTTTCAATTAAAGGTGCAGGAATATTATAAAGTAGCACAACAAATGACACCTCAAAAAAGAGCGGAAGCAGAAGGTGCTTTGCAACAAGAGCAACAATTTTTACAAGCAAGACAACAACAAGCTTCTGAAGAACTTCAGAAAGAAAATTTAGAAAATAGCGAAGCTTTAACCAAAAAAGTGGATAGTTTTGTGGCAGATTACGCTAAAGCGAAAGGTTATCAATTGATTTTAGGAACTTCAGGTAAAGGAACAGTAATGTATGGTGATGAAAAAATGAATGTTACAAAAGACATTTTGGAAATTCTGAATAAAGATTTTTCAAAAGAATAAATTTAGAGGTTTCAATAATAAAAAAAATCGCCTGAGAAATAATTTTCAGGCGATTTTTTATGTTGTTGTTTTAATAATAGTTCAATCTAAAGCGCCACTTTAGTATAAATTACATTTCGCTCTTTCAAATAATTCAGGAAATAATTAAAGCATTTTTCATGTTTACCAACCAATTCAGGCGGGAAAATTCCTTTTTCTGTAAATAAACCGTCTAAAAACAGGTTGGCCGCAGCTGTGGCAGTATAACCGGTGGTTCTTGCCATGGAGGAAGTATTGGTTTTATCGCAAAATTCGTCGTGTAAATTGTAAACAATGGTTTTGCTTTCGCCTATTTTATTTGTGCCTTTCAGCGTAATTCGCATCACCGTAATTTCTTCTTCCGTATCGCCCAATTTCCATTCGTTAAACAATATTTTTGATGAAAATTCCAAGGGAGAAATCGAAATTCCGTTGACCACTATGTGTTCTTCATTAAAAAATCCGCTTTTTTTCAACACATTAATATATTCAATATGGCCAGGATAGCGCAACGTTTTTTCTTTCATATTTGGGATATGCGCCATGGTGTAAATGATGGATCGCAATCCGTCCGAATTAAAAGATTCCAAAGTCCCAACGCCTTCGAAATCAACAAATTCAACATCAGATAAGGCGTCTTTTACAATCACATTTCCGTTTTCTACATAACGGGCCGGACGCGTATATTCCTCAATAACGTCAACTGGGGAAAAAGGCGCTTTATAATTAAAAGGCCATTTTTTTATTTTTGGCAATCCGCCAACCAAACATTCAAAATCGGTAATGTTCAGTATTTCATTATAATAACCCAAAATAATATTTCCCATTCCCGGAGCCACGCCGCAATCAACAATTGCGGTGATGTTTTTTTGTTTGGCGAGTTCAAACAAATCAAGGGAGTTTTCTGGGAAAAATGAAATATCAATTACATTTTTTCCTGCTTCAATAATGGATTTTAACGTTTCAAAACCCAAAAACCCCGGAACGGCGCAAATCACCAAATCGAAAGGTTTTATTATTTTTTGAAGTGCCAATTTATCGGTCACATCCAGCACAATTGGGATGAGTTTTTCGCACTTTTTCACTGCTTTGTCCAAGGAGTTTTTGTTGAAATCGGTAAGCGTTACCGAATGATTTTTTGCCATATCAATGGCCATTGTGGAACCAACCATACCGGCGCCTAATACAATAATATTGCTCATCATGTTTTTAAGTTTGAAATTGAAAAATTAATGGAATTTGAGAAGAATAAATTAGTTCTTCCTATAAGTAGCTGTAAAATAAAATGTTATAATCCAGGAATTAAAATCCAAGGCATTTCAGAAAGATGTTTTATTTGGTACAATAACATTCTATAAACATACAATTTATTTTGCTGGAAATTAAGGTTTGAGGTAAAATTTCCCTTGCCACGTATTTTTTTCAATCAATTTTTTGTCGATTTTGGCGACAATTTCAAAGTTTTTGAGACCGTCCCATTTTGGCGCAATCAATAAATTGAAAGGCGCTTCGCTCGAAAACCGCTCAATACTGATATCTGGCCGCAAATAGCCCACAAAATCACTTATAAAATCGATGTATTCTTCTGAAGAAAATAAGTCAAAATCTTCCGGATTTCTTTTGTATTGTACTGCCATTACCGAATTTTTTACAATTTGTAAGTGGTGCATTTTTAACGCCTGAATTGGAAGTTTGGAGATTTCTGTTGCGTGGTTCAATAATTCAGCTTTTGATTCTCCGGGCAAGCCTATAATTAAATGGGCGCCCAAATGAATGCCTTTATCAGCGCAACGTTCAAAAGCCATTTTAGTTTCTTCAAAAGTGTGGCAACGGTTTACTTTCAACAAGGTTTTATTTAAGGTGCTTTCAACGCCAAATTCCAAAGAAATAAAGTATTTTTTCGACAAAAATGATAGGTAATCAATCACTTCTTCTGAAATGCAATCGGGTCGTGTGCCAATCACCAATCCAATGACATTAGGAAAACTTAAAGCCTCATCGTACATTTTTTTGAGCGATTCAATATCTGAATAGGTGTTTGTATATGCCTGAAAATAAGCGAAGTACTTTTGTGATTTATACTTTTTATCAAAAAATGCAATTCCATGCGCTAATTGTTGTGTAATGCTTTTTTCCGGTTCACAATAGTTCGGATTAAAAGTGTTGTTGTTGCAATAGGTACAACCGCCAAATCCTTTTGAGCCATCTCGGTTTGGGCAGGAAAATCCGATATCCAAAGATATTTTTTGAACTCTTTCTCCAAAAGTTGATTTTATGAATGAGCTATAATCGAGATATCGTTTTCCGGTGAGTTGCATTTTGACAAATTGTAGCACAAAATTATCAAAAGATTTGGATTTGTTTTAGTAAAATGTTTATTTGTTGATGTGTTTAAATGTTGAAAAGTTAAAAGCTTGCCTGCCGGAGGAAGGTTAAAAGTTAATCTTATAAAGGTTTACAATTTAAACCGCATAAATATTTATAACCGTTATTTGTCCCAAACGTTTAGAAATCATGTTTTCCCATCGCTGGAAAAAGCGCGACGCCCTTGCTTTGTTTTTTCGAAGTTGAAAAGGATTGCATTTAAAAACCTCAAAAATTCGTCTATTTTCTCTACACTCTATTCTTTTTTATGATAACACCAGCAATCTAACTTACATATCTTGAAAAGCGATGGTAATCCATACGCTGTCTTCATAGATATCAACCGCCAATACGCGTACCTTTTCTCCGGCCAAAATGTATTTTTCATAAATAGCCTGTTTGTCATCAACATCATAAACCTGTACCGCATTGATAGCCGATAAAATATCTCCTTTTTTGGGAAGTTCTCCATCGCCTTGCCCGTATTGTATAGTTCCGTCCATTCCTGTATATAGATTTTTTGTAAAATGCACATCACTTATTGGTTGTGCAAAAGTCACCAACCCTTCATTTGGTAGCAAGGCATTTATAGAATCTTGTGCGGCTTCAAAATACGGATCTTCATCTCCATATTTATAGATATAATTCAAGTAGGTATCTATTGATTCAGAATTTAATGCTTTATTCCAATCCGGATTTTCACTTTGTTCAATGCTCACTTCAGTATCGCCCGTACTTTCACCGCTGCATTGGTCAATCAACACAAATATAAGAATGATTCCTATGGCGCCGCTAAGAATATACCATATTACTTTTGGCTTTTTCATAAAGGCTGGAGATATGGGAACTCGTGAACTTTTGTTGGTTGCTTTTTGGTTTGAAGTTGCGCCAGGAATTTCAATTTCTGCGGCGTCTAAATCTTCCATTAATTTGCTCACGGCCCAACCAAAATCTTGCGTAAAATCTACATATTGGTGCCGCGCCAAACGCATAGGAACTTCGCAGGGTTCAATTAATATGGGTGATATGATTTTTCCCAAGCTTTTTGCGTAGGACATTTCGTCTTTTACATTGTTAGAAGCAACAGAGGTTTTAGACATTACAATAAGAAATACATCAGCAGCTTTTATTTGCTCTTCTAAAGTGTTATCCCATTGTTCTCCGGTTCTTATGTTCTTGTCAAACCAAACATCTGCTCCTTTTTCCCTAAGCGCATCTACAAGAGTTGCTATATAATCAAGATCTGCCCTTGAATAACTTATAAATATTTTTTTCTTGGTTGTCATAATTTGTTTTTTTTGGTTAGTATTTTAGTTGGTATGATTTTTTAAAAATATCGTTATCGCATACATATAATTCTCCAGTTACGCCAACCATTAACCAGTCTCCTGCTTTCCCTTTCATAACACCTTCCAAAGTTTCCACCTCAAAGGGTTCCATAATTTGGGAACATTGTATGGGAATTGGTTTTTTTACTGCAGTTTTAAATTGCAATTTTGGCAGTTCCTGTTGGTTAAATTTTAGCATCATTTGAAACAATTAATACGAATTTAGGTTAAAAATTTGATTTTTAAAAACTTGGTGAAATCATCTTCTTCGGTATTCATTAAATTGGTATAAGCCACAAAAGCATTGGTGTGTATGGATATTTTTTCGCGAATTCCCGCGGCTTCCGAAGCTAGGGAATAATATTCTTTGGCTTTTTCAAAGTTACCGCTGTACATTGCTGCTTCTGCAATGGTGGCGTTTTTCCACAGACTGCTAAAGGAATCTTTTTCTGCTGCTTCTATTGCTTGTTGCGCATATTCGCGCATTTTATTTTTGTCATCATCATACACCAAACTCAAAAATGCCAAATTAATGGCGTGGTAATAAATTTGTTCGTTTTCCTTCTTTTCAGATGAAATTTCAAGTCCTTTACCATAATATTCCATCGCTTTTTTTCCGTCTTCTTCCAAAAAAGTTTGGAGATATCTTCTTTTAAGTCTTCCTCCCAAAACGCCTATTAAATCTGTATTTTCAAGAGACAGCGGATGATTAAGTAAAACATCCATCACTTCTTCATTTCTGTCTAAACCTTCCAAGGCAAAAAGCAGTTGCTTTAAACCTTTTGCATTTAAAGTATTTTTGGTTGGCAGTAATTTTTTTACGACGGCATTATATTCGCCCAATAAATTATTGATTTCTTCCTGATTGGTGTACAGATTGTAAAATTCATTGTTGTTCAAGGTGTCTATAATTAACCGGTAACTGTCATTTTCCTTGCTGGTTGGTTGCACCATAGAAAAATGATTTCCGGCTACAGTTATTCGATACTTTTCTTCAAATGGATCAAAAATAGTTTGTAACGGCACATCTTTATCATCCGTTCCCGCAACTGTTTTAAAATTGAAAGGAATTCCTTCTGAAAAGTATTTTTGCCAATCATTTCGCAAATTTTTAATAAAAGGCGCTTCCTTTTGAAGATCTGCCCAGCGGTTGTCTGCTATTTTTGACGATTCGTCGTCTGTGCCGTTGCTGGGTGTGCCAAAAAGCAGCACGTGCGTTATTCTGTCAAAATCATTTTTCTCGAGTTCTAGCAAGGCTTTTTGCACGCTCAGTCCGCCTAAACCATGGGCAACAATGGCAATGCGTTTATATTTGCCGTATTTGTGATTTATGGATGCCGAAAGGTAATCCGCAACCCGTTCAATATCATCAATTGATGCCCAAATTCCTTTTCCCATTTGTGGTTTCACATTTTCTGAATAGCCAAGCGGAAACATATCCCAACCCTGCATTTTAGGATCTTCCTGAATATATTGTTGAATCGCATCAAAAGTATTGGCCGATTCTCCCGAAAATCCGTGAACAAATAAAACCGCATTCACCGCCGCTTCACGTTCCCTAAAATTGGTGACAATTTCTTTACCAATTGCCTTTGGAGACGCTACAACTATGGAAGTTTGTGGAGTTGCCGTATACAGTTTTTCTTTTGGAAGTTTGCTTAAAATAAAATCGTCATACATTTGGATGTTCACAAAAGGTCGCTGTATGGGCTTTCTTTCAGGAACTTTTTTCATTAAGTAATTGATTACATCAGTCATACGAACGTAAGGTTCTTCGAAAAACGCCCTTTGCTCCCCTTTTAATGCTTCAATTAAACATTTGGTAAACAAGCTTAAGGAATCTCCCGGAAGAATATAAGATTTTTCCTCTGCCCTGCAAGAAGTAAGAAAAGACATTCCTTTTCCGTCATCAATTTTTTGGGCCAAACCTTCCGGATTTCTCAATCGGCTTTTTAATTCTGTTGCATTAATTTCAGGACCTGATTTTGTCATTCCTTCCGCATGGCAGCAATCTAAAAACAGAATAATTCGATTTGATTTTAATTCATTTATTTTTTCTTTTAGTTCTTCGGCCTTAACCCAGGTTTTTTCAAAATTTTCAATGGTACAATCATTTGGTTGCAAGAAATAATGCCTGCTGTTTTCTTGTTCAGGTTTTAAAGGAGCACCTGTTTTTCGACTTGCAATAAGATCATTGTCCGTAAAAGTACCTCCGTGACCAGAATAAAATAAAAAGACAGAAGAATCTTCATCGGTTTTGGCAATTAATTGGTCAAACGCTTCCAATATATTTTTTCTGATGGCCAATTTTTCGGTTAACAGCGTGATATTTTCTTTATTATAACCGGCTATTTTTTTATTTGAAAGGATATCATAGATAGCTTGCGCATCTTTTACGCTTTCGGGCAAATCGTGGCCAACGCCAATAATTATGGCATAAGAGTTTTTTAAAGCATTCATATTTTAAGCCTATAAAGCATTATACATTTTTTTTATGATGTCCATTTGAGATTGTGAAATATCCATTCTTGCCATGTTTACTACTTTTAACAAGGATTTGGTGAGTTCACTTTTTTGTTTGGTGATAATGCCTTTAGCCTCCAATGCGTTACAAATAAAAATGCCGCTTTTATCGGAAACATCAATTCCTTCTTCTGAAGCAAGGTCGATTAAGGCTTTATCAAGACTATTTTTAATAGTGATCAATTGTTGAAATGGTGGCTCATTTGAACTGCTTTCAATGTCGAAAGAAGATTTTCCTTTGCTCATTTTTTCTGGCCTATTTATTTCGAATGTTGATTTGGTGGCTTCCAGCTCTTTTTCAAAAGACATCGCTATTCCTGAGCTGTCAACTTTTAAGGTTCCCAATCGTTGAAAAACGCCAGCAAAGCTTCTTCTGAAATAAAATAAAATCAGAAATAATGTTAGCGGCCAAACAACAATTTCAATTAACTTGATAATTAGTTCAAAATTAGCGGTGGAAGAATTTTCTTGGATCATAAGAATGCTTTGTTTGGTTAGTGCCAATAATTCAAAATATTTTTAAAAGAAGGGGAGTCTTTATACTTTATGAAATGAGGGTCATTTTGAAAAGTTTGCGAAGTGAACAAAAAACCTTTTGCTACGGTTTTGGTCAAATACTTTTCCATTTCAGTTTTATTGTCTGAAACCGCATAAAATTGGGCAAAAGCATAATCAATACTTCCAAATTGATAACGATCCCGCAAAGCATCTAAATTTTTAAGGTATTTTTCAGCTTGCTTTTCGTTGTTCATTTTCAGCTTGCAAATGGCGAGTTTTGATAAAAAATCAATATTTTCCAGATTTTTTGTGTGTAATTCTTTGAATATTTTTTCAGCTTCGACATAGTCATTTTTAAAATAGAACGCTTCAGCAATCATTGTTTTTTCTGAAGTGTTTTTAGGAGAATTTATTATTTTATTGAAATATTCAGTTGCTTTAGCCGCGTTTCCCATCAGTAAATATTCCTTTGCGGTGAATAAACATAAATCCTGATAGGTTTCCAATTTGTTCAAAAGTTGAAATTTATTTAATAATGCATCAATTTTGGTGTCAATTTTTGCCCGAACATAAGAAGCAATCAATGGTTTTTTAAGAAACGGATTTTCAACGGTTTCTATAATCGGTTCAAGAAGTTGGATTACGTCATCATATTTTTTCAATTCAATATCAGCCAAAGCCTTAACATAAACGCGACTGATGCAATCCGGACAATTTTGAATATCCATGCTGTCCATTTTTATGGCATTAAAAATAGGTTCCACAGTTTCCGGGCGATTTACAAACTGTAAAGCCACGACCATTGCGCTTTTATTTGATTTAAGGTCGAAAGGCGCCATAGCATATTCTTGAAAAATAGTACTGTAGACTTTTTTGTTATTTCCTGCCAATAAGGCTTGGTAACTATTTAATAAGTTAAGCTGTCTTTTGTTCTTTTTTGAGTCGGGCTCTATGGCATTTAACAAAGAATCGGCTTTTTGGTAATTGCCGTAATTGTAATAATAGGCAACTCGAAGCACTTTTGGTTCAAAATAATCAGGATCTGCCTGAATGGCTTTGTTTAAAAGATCAATGTGCTTTTCATTTTCATCCGTAATTTTAGCCTCCAGCACATATTTATACGCATCATATTTAGGAGGTTTTTCCTGCAGCATTTCTTTTTTTTGTCCTTCCGTCATTAAAAACCCAAGAATTTGTTCTTTTAGCTCATCAATGCATTTTAAAGCGTCATTAGTGCCACATTCACTTGTTTCAAAAGCGATAAGAGTTTCGTCTTTATTTCCGTCTTTTACCGTGCATTGAAACAGCAATTTGTTATTTTTCAAATAAAAATTACCCGAAATTATCTTGCTTGGCATTAGGTACTCTTTTACCAAGGAATTAACGTCTCCTTTTGTATTTTTAATTTTTAAAGCGCTGGCATATTCATCAACCACTTCATTGGAAATTACTTGTCCGGCTTTATTCTCCGTAATTCCGTGCATAATCCAGTCGGCAGTCATTTTACTTATAATATCATAAGCTGCATCTCCCGTATTGTTTCCAAATTTTAAAACCGCTATTTTATCGCTTTGTTTCACTTTTGGCAAAGCAATTGTTTTGGCAAAATTATTATTGATAATGAGAAATACGGCAACAAGGTTGATAACCGAGATAACGCCAAGTGATGAAAAATAGCCTTTTTTGAAGGCGGCTTTTTTCTTTTTTTCAATGTCATCTAGGTCAATTATTTCATTTTCCAAAGGAATAACAATGGCCTTC
Organism: Gelidibacter sp.; assembly: GCA_010906935.1. Classification (GTDB taxonomy): domain Bacteria; phylum Bacteroidota; class Bacteroidia; order Flavobacteriales; family Flavobacteriaceae; genus Lutibacter. The sequence continues at coordinate 1,980 of JAAFHC010000042.1, read as the reverse complement.
CAGATGTATAAAATATAGAAAGGAAAACTTATAAGCAGCAGAATAATAAGATAAGTAACCGTTTTTTCTGGCAATCCTAAAGGCTTCCATATCAAGGCCGAAACTTGCAACAAAACCCATGCCGAAACCACGTAAATGGACAGCATTTTAAAGACTTCTTTGTCATGGCATTGTTTAAAAAAGGACCTTAGGTTCATAGTAATTGTTTAATTAGTAGCGTTCTAAATTAATCAAATATAGAAATAAACACATTATTAATTAAAATTTATTTATATCATCTTAAAAATAATTACTAACTTTATTTTATTTTTCTAACTAAAATCTTAAAAAAAATGGCACCAGACAAGAAAGCTCCGAAAAAAACAGCTGCAAAATCGAAACCAGCTAAAGGTAAATCTGTAAAAGAAACAGGTAAATCCAAGCCCGGTTTAGATATTAATCCTAAATAGAAAGGATTATTTTTGGCACTCTTTTACCCCTTTTAAAATTGAAATTATTTTTTAAGGGGTTTTGTTTTGAAAAAAAGTTAAAAAGACCTACAATTTAAAACTTAAAACGCAATAAGTATTGTAAATTGTAATTCAAACTTTTTCTTTGCGTTTTCTGCGGTTAAGTCGTTAAATTTTTTTTCTATTTTCTCAATTCACTTTTCAATTTTCTTTTTAATTCAAAAATTCCAACCATCTGTTTCCCTGAAGTAAAGGGTAAAATACCCCTAATTATTGCTTACTTTTGCGCCGCACCAACAAATGCAAAATGACTTATAAATTAATTTGTTCCGATATTGACGGAACACTTTTAGATAAAAACAGGGAATTGTCGGAAATGACCATCAGAGAAATCCGACGTGTTTCTCCCATTCCTTTTGTGCTAATTTCTTCTCGAATGCCAAAAGCGATGCGGCATTTACAAAAGCAGTTGGGAAATGAAATTACGCCAATAATTGCCTATAATGGCGGATTGGTGTTGCACAACAACCAGGTTTTGCACTCCGCGTTTATCAACAATACCGTTTTGGAAGACATCATTGGGTTGTGTGCAAAAACCACCATTCATTTAAGTTTGTATTTTGAAGATGAATGGTTTGTGCCCGCAATGGATTTTTGGGCGGAAAGAGAATCTGAGAACACCAAAGTTACGCCTATCGTAAAATCAAGCAATGCGGTATTAAATAACTGGAAAAACGAAGGAAAAGGCGCGCATAAAATTATGTGTATGGGCGATAAAACAGAAATTGATGTTTTGTATAAAGTCTTAGAAAGTTCCTTTTCCAATGAAATTATGTTGTATCGCTCAAAACCCACTTATATTGAAATTTCGCATCGATCCGTTTCCAAAAAAACAGCTATTGAAGTGTTGTTAAATAGTTGTTACACAAATTTTTCAATCAAAAATGTGGTCGCTTTCGGCGATAATTACAACGATATTGAAATGCTGAAATCGGTTGGTTTGGGCGTTGCCGTTGCAAATGCCATTGATGAAGTGCTGCAAATTGCCCATAAAATTGCGGATACCAATAAAAATAATGGCGTGGCAAAAGTGATTCAAGAACTGTTTTAAAATAAGAATTAGGGCGTTTCCTTTCAGGTCGGGCCTTTACTACTCGCTTCCCGAAAAATCGGGAGAGCTCAAACAATAAGTTTACCATGAGCGCAGCCGAAGGGCTCAGTCCCTAACGCAAAAAATCACCTTCTTATCAAGCTTAAATTTCCTCGTTTTTCTCTGTAATCGCCGTATTGATCTGTAAACTTCACCAAATACCAATAATCAGCTGCCGGAAGCCTCTCGCCATGGTAAAATCCGTCCCATCCGTCGCCGGTTAAATCTACATCAGCAACCAATTTTCCAAATCGATCAAAGATATAAATAACCGAAATTTGGACGTTATTCAAGTCGTTTCCAAGAACCTTCCATGTGTCGTTTTGTCCATCGTCATTGGGCGTAAAAAATTTGGGAAATCCTAAAATTGCGATGTCTAAT
>JAAFHC010000277.1 GCA_010906935.1 Gelidibacter sp. | reverse complement strand
TCTGGAAATGAAAACTCTTCGGTAAACAGAAGCTCAAATACTGAAAGCAGAAGCAGTTCATCACAATCATCTTCTTCAAATACATCAACAAGAAGCAGTTCAAGAAGGGGTAATTAAAAATATTTTGGTTTAAACAATTCGAAAAAGTATGAAAAAATTATATATAGCGGCAACATTATTGTGCTTTGGTTTCATTTTAAATGCACAAACATTGTTGCGCAATCAGAGCGCATTAGGATATAATGATTTAGGTGTGTTATTTTCGAAAGAAAATATTAACGGTACTGCACGCTATAATGCTATGAGCGGTGCTTTTGGCGCTTTGGGCGGTGATTTGTCGGCTATGGATATAAATCCTGCAGGCGCGGCGGTGTTTTTGAAAAGTGAATTCGCAATTTCATTAAACAACAGAAACACCAAAACCATGGCTGGTTTTTACGGAACTCATACCCAATTTGAAAATGATTTCACCAATTTATCACAGGCCGGAGGTGTTTTTGTATTTAGAGGTTATGGGAATAACTCTGAATGGAGCAATATTGCCTTAGGATTTAACTACAGCATTGCCAACGATTTTGAAAATTTATGGATTGCTGAAGGAAATAGCGGTTACGCGCCATTAACAGATTTTTATGATCCTAACCCAGTGGTTTATGGAATTGCTGATAAACAATATTTTGAAAATTTTATAGATGGAAAAAACGGCAAATATTCATTTACTTTTGCAGCACAGCACAATGACAACTTGTATCTTGGCGCAGCCATAAACACCTATGATGTAGAATATTACCAACGAACATTAACAGAAGAATACAACAATGATGGAGGCGGAAATACTTTAGATGTATCATCTCAACAAGAATTATTAACCTATGGAAACGGTGTTTCCTTTAATTTTGGCGCAATTTTAAAACCTAGTGAAAATTTAAGATTGGGATTGGCTTATCAAACTCCGGTTTGGTACACGCTTTCTGAAGATTTTGTGAAATATGATGAGAATATTTTTGAAAATGACATAAACATCACTGACGAATTCCCAATGAGTGATACATTTTCTGGAACAAATGTCTTTGATTATAAGATGAGGACACCAAGTAAATTAACAGGAAGTTTTGCCTATATTTTTAGTGGCAACGGACTTGTAAGTGTTGATTACAGTTTAAAAAATTACAGCAACATTAAATTGAGCAATGATGATTTTATTTCTGAAAATCAGGCTTTTAAAAACGATTTGGAAAATGTGGGTGAGTTGCGAATAGGAACAGAATGGCGATTTGATAATTTCTCAGTAAGAGGTGGCTATCATATTGAAAACAGCCCGTATAAAAGTTCGGTAAGTTATGATAATTTAGAAGGATTTTCGTTGGGTGCAGGCTATAAATTTAGAGGCGGAAAAATAGATTTAGCCTACCAAAAATCAGGCAATACGGCGCCTTATAATTTTTATCCACAAAGCAATGATGTAAATTCAGCGGAGTTGGATTTTGACACTTCAACATTTACGGCAACACTGGTATTGAATCTTTAATTGACGATTATAACGCAATAAAAACGTCTCAGCTTTGAGGCGTTTTTTTATTTTTAACCAAGTACATGAATTATGTTTTATGTATTTTTGCACAAACTATTA
>JAAFHC010000041.1 GCA_010906935.1 Gelidibacter sp. | reverse complement strand
GCTTCCCTTTAAAATCAGGAATGAAATACTTTGGATTTGTTTCGTGTGTCATGCAATAAAGGTAATAAATTTGTGGGTACACGGTAGCTGCCGGACAGGCAGGTTCGCCATTAATCATTCTACTGTGTATCAAAATTTGTTATGGCTCGTTTCATCAATTAATGTTTTTAATTTTAAAAAATTAAGTAGATTATTGGGAATATTAAGAGCCAAATTAAATCGCACATATGCCAAAACGTGGCGCTGGCTTCAAAATCTTCCACGGCCAAATCCTTATTTTTTTTGTTTAAACTGAAATAAACTGAACTTAATATCACCAATCCAACAAGCACATGAATCACGTGAAACAACGTAAGCATCCAATAAAATGAGAAAAAAGTATTTGAACCAATTGATAAGCCCGCCTCAATTTTCTCATAATACTCAAAACTTTTCAGCAATAAAAAGAGGAATCCTCCCAACATTGTTAACTTTAAGTACAAAGATGATTTTTTGATGTTGTTCACTTTAAAACTTTCCACAGATTTCACCATAAAAAATCCGCTTGTTAGCAAAAAAATAGTGTTAACCAACCCAAAAGTTGTGTTTAAAAGCAACCTTGAATTGTGAAAAACTTCAGGTTCATCTTTGCTGTAAATGACCATCGCCACTAAAGCCATTCCGAAAGTAAATAACTCCAAAAAGATAATAATCCACATTAAAATTCCTCCTGGAGGATAGTAGATGTTTTTTGAGTTTTCTTTGACTAAATCCATACTTTTAACTTAAAAAACTAATCCCAATCCAGCAATCGTTTTTGGCCTTCCAATTTTTGAATTTCCGTAATGTCCTGAGACATTTCAATAACACCTTTGTATTTTTTATCGTTATCTCGAATGGCAAAATACCTGATATGGATAATTCTTCCTTTAAAATTAAACCAAAACTCGGCAACGTCTTTTGTTCCGGCTTTAAATTCAGCCACAATGCGCAAAACCATATCCACACTTTTTGGCGGATGGCAAAATTTAACCTCACGGCCAATAATACCTTTGCTTCTTGGAAAAACCCTGTCGTCTCCTCTATTATAAAAAATTACTTTATCATTTTCATCAACAAAAGTGATGTCGATGGGTAAAAAGCGCAACAGTAAGTTCACCTGTTCAGGGGTCATATAACCTTCATCATAATGGAACGTGTTTTCCAATGAAAAAGTCAGATCTCGTTTTGCAAAATCTTCACTTGGATGCACATACTCAGCAGCAACAATTGCAGGATAAGGTTCCGGTTTTTCGGTTAACATCCAGCCAATTTCTTCATCTCCCTGATAAAAATCCTTCCAATCTTCTTCCGTTAACAATTCCAATGAATTTGGGAACAATCGCATATCTTCTATGCTTAATAAACGTTTAATGCCTTCCAACAAATAAGGAATATTGTCAATAATTTTGGTGGTATTTTTTTCGGCATTATAGTCATTCAACAATTTGATTTGAGCCCTTAAATTGTCGTGAAAAGACCACATTCCCTGGCTTGGGCCTTCCCATCCGTGTTTTTCCAAATAAGGAAACAACTGATTTTCTTTACGGGCAAATCGTTTTTCAATGGTTGTTAACTGATTGAAAATGTTAAAATATTTTTGAAAATCCTCTATTGGATCCGCCTCGGCCAATTCCAACAATATATCTTGAATTAAGGCACTTTCCCTGTAATATACTTCTACGGGATGTCCTTTTGGCAATTTTTCTACAGTTGATAAAAATGAATTCATTTTTTGAGATTTTTAATTTTAATAATTGGTGTTTGAAATTTTGTTTGATATTGTTTCAATTTCTTTTTTCAGAACTTCAAATTCAACCCCGCTTTCTTTGCACGCAATTTCAAGTGTTGCGCCGCCACCACAACAAAAATCTATTTTATATTTACTAAAAACATGGTCTGCCCCCATATTTTGGGCCACTACTTCTGCAACGGTATTTTCTTTAGTGATGCTCATTATTTTTTGTTTTAATTATAATGCAAATATACTAATAAAATACCAAATAGTCTTTTATTATTTGATTAAATATTTATACTTAATTAACCCCGATTTTTTATAAATAATAGTTTCTGAAAATAGCCTGAATTGGCTTTAAGACTGATGCCTGATTTTTTCAAATAACAGCACCAAAGATTTTAGCAATTCAACGGGAGTTGTTAAAATTTGATAATGATTTTGCCCAAACATTTGCGGCAAATAATATTTGGCTTGGGCTTCTATTGCCAAAGCATAGGAATTTATTTGACGTTCGTTTAGTTCGCGCAAGGCTTGTTTAACATCGTTGACGCCGTATTTCCCTTCGTACTTATCATAGTCATTAGGCTTTCCGTCAGAAATTAAAATAACCCATTTATTTTTAGTATCACGTTTATCTAACATGGCTCCAGAATGTCGCAATGCGGCTCCAATTCGGGTATAACCGCTTGGTTCTACCGCACCAACTTTAAACTTTGCTTTGTTCCAATCTTCGTCGAAATCTTTGATGGTAATGTAGGTGGAATGGTTTCTGGTTTTTGAATAAAAACAATCTATGGAAAAATCGATATTAAATTCATTCAAAAGTTCCCCAAATAAAATAGATACTTCTTTTTCAACATCAATTACCCGATTACCGGCAGCATAGCCATCGCTGGACAAACTAATATCCAACAATAACAAAATAGATAAATCCTTTTCTTTTTTTCGTTTTGCAATGTAAATATTTTCTGAAGGCGTATGACCCGAATTCACATCAACAAATAAATCGGTTATTGCATCAATGTCAAATTCTTCACCTTGGGTTTGCCTGCGCTGAAATTGGTATTTATTATTCACCGTCGTCAGCATTTTTCTTAATCCGATTAAGGTTGAATTATTTTTCAACAATGTCTTTTTATAATACGAAACATTCGATTTTAAAAGTGCTTTTGGATATACTTTACAAAAGTCATCTTTATAAGCACGTTTAGTATAATCCCATTCATCATAAGTAATATGATAGCCTGAACTGTCATATTCCGCACTTTCTGAAACCGTTGTGTTTTCCATAAAGTCAGCCTGATAAACGGAGTGCGCCGTATCATCAACACGAACCGTATATTTCATGTTAAGCTCATCCAAAGCATTGGCGTGGTCCTCTAAATCGTCATCGCCATCAAAATCCTTGAAATTTCCACCAAACTCTTCAGCAGTTTCCACTTTTTCAAATTGATGTTGCAATACCGCATCCTCTTGCTGTTTTACGTCAACCTGCACTGAAATAATTTCTTCAACCGCTTTCGATTTTATAGTGGTTTTTGGCTGATCTTCTTGGCCTTTTTTCACCTCATCCGTAAAATTTTTCAAGGTATTACCATCATCTTCCGGGTTATTTCGCATCCACTTTCCGTAGACAAAAGTATAATCTGCTTGCTGTTCTTCTTTGGATCTACTTTTATAACATTGAATAAATGACTCAAAGTATTTTTTTGTCATTGGAAATTGTTCAAACATAGATTCTAAAACGCTTAATGAAGTTTCTTCCGCTTTTTGCTGGGATTCCAATAACTCGTGTTCCCTGTTGTCGTTCCAGTTTAAATCTAAGTTTTTTTGAACCGATAAATACACGATTCTGAATAAATAAAATGAAATATTTTCATCAGAAGAAGGAAAATCGGAAAAAGTAACAGGAAGAAAAAAATTATTGTTTTTATAGCCACCTTCTCTTTCAGCCTCAAAAATCTCAATGGATTCGCCGGTGATTGCACGCGCAAAAATGGTTAATCGAGGTTTTAAATCAGATAGGTTTACTGCATGAGCAATGTTTTCCTGTTTTTTTAGGTTGCGCCGCTTAAAATAATAGGCGAGTTTGGTAAACAGATATTCATCGGGTTCGAACATGTTTTTACTTTTTAGTTTTCAGCCACAGTTTTCAGTTTTTTAGGCTGAATTGATTGCCAGCTGTAACTGCTAACTGAATACTTTTTTTTAAATCATTAAATTACACAAATCCTTCAGTGCTTCTATCACCTCTAAATCATCGGTCAAAGGCTCAACAACAGCCACTTCAACAGAAAGACGTTTTGGCAATCCGCTATGAATTAATTTTGCGGCATCAACCAACAATCGGGTTGAAACTGTTTCCGCCAAACCAAGTTCGGTAAGATTTCTGATTTTTGTAGCGATGTTTACCAATTTTTTGGCAATATCCAATTCAATTCCGGTTTCATTTACTAAAATTTCTGCTTCAATTTTAGCTTCAGGATATGCAAATGAAGTGGCTACAAATCTTTGTCGCGTTGAAGGTTTTAATTCTTTAAATCCTTTTTGATATCCAGGATTAAAAGAGGCCACCAACATAAAATCGCTATGTGCTTTAACCGTTTCGCCAAGTTTATCAATAAACAATTCCCGTCTGTGATCTGTCAGTGAATGAATGGCCACAATTACGTCGGGTCTTGCTTCTGCAATTTCATCCAAATAAATAATAGCGCCTTCTTTTACGGCTGAAGTTAAAGGACCGTCTAACCAAATTGTCTCTGCGCCTTTTATAATGAAACGACCAATTAAATCGGTTGAAGAAGTTTCTTCGTGGCAGGAAATGGTAATTAATTTTTTATCCAATTTATGGGCCATAAACTCAATAAATCTGGATTTACCGGTTCCCGTTGGACCTTTCAACAAAAAGGGAATTTTATTTTTGAAGGCGTGTTCAAACACCTCCACTTCTTTACCAATTTGGTGATAATATGGGGCTTTGTCATTCATAGTTATTATTATTTAACACTTCTTTAGGGTAAAAAAACCAGAGTTTTAGATTATTCAATTCATAAATTAAAAACCAAATAAGAATCTTAAACTCTGGAAATCCATCTAAAAAACTACAAAAAATATCAATTATATTGTTTATTCATTAATTTCTAAAGCTTCGTCACTTGGTTTTCCATGCTTGTAAAAATCAATAATATAAAGCGCGATTCCAGTAGCAAATATTGTGGCACACAGCACCAATACGACAAAGTGAACGGCAATTTCTTTTTGCACCAGCATAAAATCCATTTTAAACTTACGCTCTAAATAAACCTGGGCAACACCGGCAACGCCAAAAGCAACAGTCATTCCAACCATTCCAACATTAGCCAGCCAAAAAGCCATTCTGCCTCGAGAGCTGTCGTATAATTTTCTTCCTGTCATATTTGGTAAACTATAACTGATGATTGCCAAAACAATCATACCATAAGCGCCCCAAAATGCCAAATGTCCATGCATTGCGGTAACTAAAGTTCCGTGCGTATATATATTTGTTTGTGGCAAAGTATGTGCAAATCCTAGCAATCCTGCGCCCACAAACGAAACTATTGCAGCGCCAAGTGTCCAATAAAGTGCCAATTTGTTTGGATGTTTTTTCTCTCCTTTTCTATACATATTGACTGCGAATAATGCCATTGCCAAAAATGCCAGCGGTTCTAAGGCTGAGAAAATTCCACCAACAATCAGCCAAATTTTATTTACACCAATATAGTAGTAATGATGTCCCGTCCCCAAAACTCCGGATAAGAACGTCAATCCAACAATTACATACAACCATTTTTCAATCACTTCTCTGTCAACACCAGTCAATTTTATCAACAAGAAAGATAAAATACCGCCCATAATCAATTCCCAAACGCCTTCAACCCATAAATGAACTACCCACCAACGAAAAAATGAATCTGTTACCTGACTGTCGAATGGCAACATTCCAGGCAAATACAGCAATGCGGCAAAAAGCAATCCCATAGAAAGCACCAAAGCCGTAGTTGTTTGACGTTTTCCCTTAAATAATGTTGTTAAAATGAGCCCTAAAAATAAGAGTACGTTTACGACAACCAAGTAGTCCAAAGGTCTTGGAATTTCTAAAAATTTTCTTCCTTCCCAAATGTTAAAGTGAAAACCAACTATTGCGGTTACGCCAACCAATGCCAAACTTATTAATTGAACATACGCCAATTTTACATTTACCAATTCGCGTTGTGCCTCTTCGGGAATTATATAATAGGCAGCACCCATAAAACCAGACAATAACCAAACTACCAATAAGTTGGTATGAACTGCTCTTGCGGTATTAAAAGGTATAAATTCGTGTAAATTATCAAACCCTATGCGGGCGAATCCCATGACAAAACCATAGGTTATTTGCAAAACTAACAGCAGCATTGAAAGGGCAAAAAACCAATAGGCTACTTTTTGTGATTTATATTTCATTTTCTTAAGTTTAATTGTTGATTTTTTCTTTTGCCAATGGAGATATTACCCTATCAAAACCATTTAAATCGATTTTTCCAATCCAGTTAAAAAAGGCCACAACATCAGATGCTTCTTGCTCCGTCATTCCATAAGCAACCATTTTTCTTCCGTTAGGCTGCCATGGACTAGGCGACATTAAAATACTTTTGATAACTTCTTCCCCATTCCCGTCGTATCGGATATTTAATCGGTCTATCACTTTTGTTAATTCGGGTGCGTAGTAAGCGCCTTCCCCCAATATGGTATGGCAGCCCATGCAATTATTGGATTCCCAGATTTCTTTTCCTCTTACCACTTCCGCGGAGAGGTTTTCGCTGTTTGTTTGGTCATTTTCTTTAGAGAAAGAAAAAATGGTAAGTCCTATAAATATAAGAAACGTTACCAATGTTCCGCCTAAAAAGAAAGCCCTTGCTTGTTTTTTAGATAACATATTTAAACTAGTTTAATTGGTTAATTAATGTATTTATTATTAAAAGACCTTTTTATCTTTTAATAAGGCGAATTTATAGTCTTCCAATTAATTAAACTATGATTTTTATCATAAAATTTATTCGAGAGGCTCCTCGAATGAAGGATCGACATTTTTTAAGGTTAAAAAAGTCCCTTTCTCAGAAATTTCCTGGGCAAACTCCATGATGGTTTTATCTCTAAACTTAGCCAATATATTGTTTTTAAAAGGCACTACAATATAATGCACCGGACAAGGATTTGTCTCATCACATTCGTGTAAACCTAAAAAACAGCCATTCAATTTATTTAAACCATCAATATTATCAATGATGTCAAGTACATTTTTCTGCTTGTTTTTTTCTGACAAATAGAAACCACCGTGCGGACCTTTGGAGGAAGATATAATTTTACCTCTCACCAGCTGTTGAAATAGCTTAGCCAAGAACGGACTTGGAACATCTATATTTTCTGCAATTTCCTTTACGCTAATTTTTCTTTCTTCATTTGAATGCTCTGCTAAATACAGCGTAGATAAAATAGCATACTTACTGGCGTTTGATAACATTTCTATATTTTTTTACAATTTATTTCAGCAAAAGTACCAAAAAAAGAGTAAATGGTATTATATTTTTTTGAATTTAACTGTAAAATGTCTCATAATAGGCGCTTCATCAACAATTGTATAACCAGATTTTGCCTCCTCACGAGTATCGTAAATGTTTTTTAAAGCAACAGCGATATAGTCCATATGATTATTTGTATAGGTTCTTCTTGGAATGGCTAGCCGCACTAGTTCTAATTCCGGATAACGATTTTCTCGGGTGATCGGATCTCTATCGGCCAAAACGGTTCCTATTTCAACGCCTCTAATTCCGCCAACAATATATATTTCAACAGCCAAAGCTTGCGCTCTGTATTCTTCTCTCGGAATTTTAGGGACAAATTTGTTGGCATCTAAAAATATTGCGTGGCCTCCGAAGGGTTGTTGAACGGGAACGCCAAAATCAACTAATTTCTGACCTAAATACGCTATTTGCTCTACCCTGCTTTCTAAATAATTAAATTCAGTGGCTTCATCCAATCCCACAGCCAATGCACCCATATCACGACCATTCATCCCGCCATAAGTGATAAAACCTTCGAACATGATATTAAAAACAGTCGCTTGTTTAAAAACTTCTTCATTGTTTAGCGCAATAAAACCGCCCATATTTACCAATCCGTCTTTTTTAGCGCTCATCGTCATTCCGTCTCCATAAGAAAAAACTTCTTTGGCAATTTCCTTTATCGATTTATTTTCATAACCGGGCTCACGTTTTTTAATAAAATAGGCGTTTTCAGCAAATCGAGCAGCATCAAAATACAATGGGATACCGTATTTTTTACATAGAGCCGAAACCTCTTTGGTATTTTGCACAGAAACTGGCTGTCCGCCCGCACTGTTACAAGTTATTGTGAGTACCACAAAAGGAATTTTTTCTTTGGGATGGCTTTTAAAAACTTTTTCAAGTTTGTTTAAGTCAATATTTCCTTTAAATGGATGCATATTGGAAGTGTCAAAAGCTTCATTAATGGTACAATCTACCGCCTTGGCTTTTCTAAATTCAATATGGCCTTTCGTGGTGTCAAAATGTGAATTTCCTGGGACAATATCACCTTCCTTCACCAAAGCGGAAAACAGCACATTTTCAGCAGCTCTTCCTTGATGCGTTGGTAAAAAAAATTGGTATCCAGTGATTTTTTTAACAGTCTCTTTAAGTTTCAAAAACGATGATGAACCGGCATAACTTTCGTCGCCCACCATCATTTCTCCCCACTGTTTATCGCTCATTGCGCCAGTTCCGGAATCGGTCAATACATCAATAAAAACCTTATCCGAAGAAAGATTGAATAAGTTATAATCGGCTTCCTGTATCCATTTTAATCGTTGTTCCTGTGTTGAACGCTTAATGTGTTCAATCATTTTAATTTTATAGGGTTCTGCGTATGGTAATTCCATAAGAATAGGTTATTTAAAGGTTGTGAAAAATTTGAAAAAAGGGTGAATAATAATCACCAAAAAAGAATAGAATTAGGCAATAAATGATTCGGGACGCTTTATATTTAAAAAGAGATCCGCATATAATTTAAAACAGTTTAGGTTTTTCATTTACTGAATTATAGGGTACAAATTTACAAAAATTATTACACAATTATTTTGATATTTTTTATTCTTTTTTAATGACAATAATCAGTTAATGCAATAAATGTTACAGTTATATTTGTGCTTGAAATTTTGTAAGATTAAGATTGGCTTAAAATTCATACTAATAATTTAGTATTATGACAATTATCATTATCTTCGCAAAACGTATTTTATTACTAATAAATCAATTAAAATGAACAAATTTCTTTCACTTATTTATTCAACTCGCGTAACGGCCGTTTTATTTTTAGTTTTTGCTTTGGCAATGGGTGTAGCTACATTTATTGAAAATGATTACGGCACCGAAACTGCAAAAGCTTTGGTATACAGCGCTTGGTGGTTTGAGGGCATCATGGTTTTTTTCGCCATCAACTTTTTTGGAAATATTTTTAAATACAAACTTTATAGAAAAGAAAAATTGGTGGTGCTAATTTTTCACTTATCATTTTTCTTAATTTTGGTAGGTGCAGGAATAACGCGCTACATTAGCTTTGAGGGAATTATGCCTATTAAAGAAGGTGCTGTAAGCAATATTTTTTTCTCTGAAAAAAGTTATATAAGTGTTGTTGTCAATGATGGCAATGAACAAAAAACACCTTACCACAAGCCTATTTTATTATCAGCTATAGGAAACAATAACTTCCACTACAAAACTGATTTTAAAGGAGCGGACGTTGATGTAAAATTGACAAAATACACGCAAAATGCCCAGGAAGTTTTTGAAGAGAATGAAACCGGTGACGAATATTTAAAATTTGTTGAATCAGGTGCTGGCGGAAGACATAACCATTATATTAAAAAAGGGGCGTCGGAAGAAGTGCATGGAGTTATAGTAGGATTTGATTCACCAACTCCAAATACAGTAGATTTTGTAACTACAGATAGCGGTTTAAAAATTAAATCTGCAGTAGATGGAACATTCTTTAGAATGGCCGATAAATTTGAAGGCACCATTGTAAAAGATTCTTTGCAGGATTTTTCACTTTTAGCGGTGCATTTCATTGCAGGAATGGAATTTGTGATTCCACAAATGCCTATTAAAGGTTCTTACAAAACAATTTCAGGAGACAAAGAACAATCAAGTTTAGCCCAACTAGAATTTGAAGTTACTGCAGGTGGTGAAACTAAAACAATAAAATTATACGGAGGGCAATTCGCCATACAGCCGCCAACCATATTTTCGGTTGGAAACTTAAACTTTAGAATGAGTTACGGCGCTATGCAAATGCAATTGCCATTTAGCATTAAACTGAAAGATTTTCAACTAGATAATTATCCCGGTTCAAACAGCGCTATGTCCTTCGCAAGTGAAGTGACAGTTATTGCTCCTGAAGAAACCTTCGATTTTAGAATTTTTATGAACAATATATTAAATTACAAAGGCTACAAATTCTTCCAGTCAAGCTACAACATAACGCCTGAGTACGAAGAAACCCATTTATCGGTTAATCACGATTTCTGGGGATCAACGATCACTTATATCGGTTATTTTTTATTATATGCCGGTTTAATGTTAATCATGTTTGTCAAAAATACCCGATTTGATTTCCTAAGAAATAGCTTGGATAAAATAAAAAAGAAAAAAGCAGCTGCCACAACCATTCTATTACTTTTGATTTCAACGGTTGCGTTTTCCCAAGATCACAATCATGCGCCACTTCAAAAACAAGTAGATTCATTGGTTACAGCCAATATTATTGATGAAAACCACGCAACTAAATTTAGCAGGGTTATTATACAAGATGCTGGCGGAAGAATGAAACCTGTACATACTTACGCATCTGAATTGCTAAGAAAAGTAAGTAAATCTGATACCTACAAGGATATGAATGCCACACAGGTATTTTTATCTATTGAAGAAAATCCAAGACTTTGGTTTCAGGTTGCCATGATATATGTTGAAACAGGAAATACTAAATTGAGAGATCTTTTAGGGATTCCTCATGAACAAAAATACGCGTCGCTTGCTAACTTTTTTGATGAAAAAGGAAATTATAAACTTGCTGAAGTGCAGCAGGAAGCACAAAAAAGCAATATCAAAAGTAAATTTGAAAAAGATGTCATCAATGTAGACAGAAGGGTGAATTTATTATATTCTGCCATTACAGGCGATATTTTGAGAATTTTCCCAATTCCTAACGATCCTAAAAATACCTGGATTTCCCATAACGATTTAGACCAGGCCAATTTCAAAGGTGCAGATTCTGTATTTGTGCGTCAAATTTTACCGGTGTATTTGCAAACTTTAACGGCATCACAAGCATCAAAAAATTACGCGCAATCTGATGAAATATTGGAAGGAATTATTAAATTCCAACAAAAATACGGAAGCGCCGTTTATCCTGCGGAACATAAAATAGATGTTGAGATTGCTTATAATAAATACGATGTTTTCAAAAAAATATACAGCTACTATATGTATATTGGAGTACTGATGTTCTTTTTGGTAATTTTTCAAATTTTTAAGAAAAATAAAATTGTTGATTTTTCAATCAAAGCTTGTATCGCCATCGTACTTTTATTGTTTACGCTTCATACAGGAGGTTTAATTGCGCGTTGGATTGTTAGTGGCAATGCGCCTTGGAGCAATGCTTATGAATCTATGATTTATGTAGGTTGGGCCACTATGCTCTTCGGTTTGCTGTTTGGACGAAAATCATCGATGACGATTGCCGCAACCGCGTTTTTAACCGCATTTATTTTAATGGTGGCACATTGGAACTGGATGGATCCTGAAATTGCAAACCTGCAGCCTGTGCTTAATTCTTATTGGTTAATGATTCACGTTTCCATTATTGTGGCAAGTTACGGTCCGTTTGCCTTGGGTATGATTTTAGGTTTGGTGGCATTGATCTTAATGATTTTGACTACTAAGAAAAATAAAGACAAGGTTGGATTAATGATCAAGGAAATAACCATTATCAATGAAATGGCTTTAACACTTGGTTTAATCCTATTGGTCATAGGTAACTTTTTAGGCGGAATGTGGGCAAATGAAAGCTGGGGACGTTATTGGGGATGGGATCCAAAAGAAACTTGGGCATTAATTAGCATTATGATTTACGCTTTTGTGTTACACGTGCGTTTGGTTCCGGGATTAAGAAGCAGATTTACGTTTAATATGTTATCTGTAGCTTCGTTCGCGTCCATTTTAATGACGTATTTTGGTGTAAACTTTTACTTATCAGGATTGCATTCCTATGCAAGCGGCGATAAAGTAATCACGCCAACTTTTGTATATTATGCGATCGTGATTTTTGTAATCTTAAGTTTGCTTGCCTATTTTCAATTTAAAAAACATTATAAAAAATAATTAAAACCGTTGCAAAAATGTAACTTTGCAATCCATTAAAAAAATTATCAATGTTTAATAAATATATAAAACTAGTCATCGCAGTAGGAATTTTAGTTTGGGCAGTATTTCAATTTATTGACGGAAACATCATGAATGGAATTTCAATTGTGCTGCTTTCAAGTATTTTTGTGCTGTTTTACTTTAAAAACGAATTTATATTGTTGGCATTTCTTCAACTGAGAAAACAAAATTTCGTTGGGGCAAGCAAATGGTTGTCGTACATAAAAAATCCGGAAAGCGCCTTAATTAAAAAACAGCAGGGCTATTATAATTTCTTACAGGGAATTATGGTTTCACAAACCAACATAAATCAGGCTGAAAAATACTTTAAGAAAGCGTTGAGTTTGGGTTTAAATATGAAGCATGACATGGCGATGGCAAAACTGCAATTGGCAGGAATAGCGATGTCTAAAAGACGCAAAAGAGAAGCAACAACGTTAATCACTGAGGCTAAAAAACTGGATACCCAAAATATTTTAAACGACCAAATTAAAATGTTGAAGGATCAGCTTAAAAAAATATAAATCTTTATATAGCATAAAAAAAGCACGCCAATTGGCGTGCTTTTTTTATGCTATAAGATTCGCCAATTATTCGAAAATAATTGGTGTTAATGACTTGTTGTATTGAATGATAAAAACGCCATGGTTTTCAAAACTTCCCAACAAATTTCTATCATATTTAAATAGTGTTGAAAACCTTGATGATTTTCCAGCCTGTAGCCCTTGTTCCAAAGTACCAGTTGTCGCAATTCTCGCTATAACATCATAAGTGATATCAAATCCTTTCAATGCATATTTAGAAGGTATTGCATAGTTTTTATCCTGATAGGTTTTGTAAAAATTATTCAGTTTAGTGTCATCAACATCCAAAAAGTCTAAGGAAGGATACATGAAATTCAATTGTCCCAAAAGGTTATTGTCCACGCTGTCAAAGTTTTTCCCTTTATCCAATGCGATTAAAGTAATTGCAAAATTATCAGCCAAACCTTTTAAACTATTTATTGCTGAAGCCGTTGTCACCATCTCATCACTCACCAAAAACACCCAGTTATTTGCGGTTTTCGTTAGCTTATCAGAAAATTTTCCTCCTGAAATATAGCCATATTCCGACTTTACTACTGATATATTTTGAATGTTCTTAAACGTTTTTAGTCTGTTTACAATTTGCCACAATGTGGTTTGCGATATTGATTTTCCGTCGTTAATTACAACAATATTTTCACCATGGTAATTTTTTTCCAAATAGCTTAACAACTCACTTTGCAAAAATTCATCATCAGGCGCCATTTTCACCAAATTATTGGCAGAATTGGCCGACTGGCTTTTAGAATAAAAAGGAACCACTACAGGAGCTTCAATATGTTTTGAGAGCCAATAAGCATTGTCAAAAAATAAAGGTCCTATCACAGCGTCAGCATTTTTTAAATCATTTCTATTGATAATAGTTTGAAGTTTTTGTATAGAATCTTCAGAATCTAAAAATTTAACTTTAACGTTCAATCCTCTATTTCTTAAAGAATCAATAGCCATAGTTGCCCCTAAATGAAAATCGGTAACAATATTTAACAAAGAATTGCTTTTTCCGAAGTTATTAATTTTGGTAGAATCCGATGACTTATTTAAGTTATAAGGAAGCATTATAACCAGATTAATTTCTTTTGAAGAGTCGAAATTCTCATTAAAAGTTCCTCTCTTTCCAATTACATTATTTTCAATCCCTAACTTAGTTTCATTTGATACCGCCTTTTCATTTTTCCCATTTTGAATAGGTTTTATTTTTAATATCATTCCCAGTTTTAAACCTTCTGAAAGTTCAGGATTTAATCTTAACAATTCAAATTGCGAAACTTGGAACCGATTCGATAAATTATACTTGGTATCATCCTTAACAACCGTATGAAGCACATAGGTTACCGTATCATTTGGTTTGATTGCAGTTGATCCTGGTTCAGGAATTACCAATTCCATTCCTGGTTTTAAACCATCCGCTATCTGAGGATTTGCGGCTACTAATTCCTCCATGGTGATTCCAAACTTTTTTGAAATTCCGTACAAGGTGTCTTTTGGTAAAACGAAATATAACTTTTTAGCATTGTTAACTACCTTTACTTCCTTTTTCCCATAATCCAAATTCGGCACAATAATTAGTGTATTTGGTTTAGGATTCTTATCCATATCCGGATTTAACTGAAGTAAATCTCTTGAAGTCATGTGATAGGCTTTGGCAATACTTTTTACGGTTTCGCCTTGTTTTACCGTGTAAGAAACATACTTTTTTTGTTGCGCCAAGGTGATGCACGAAACCAAAATAAAGGACACTAATAATAGGGTTATTCTTTTCATAAATACTGTTTAATTTTACAGTGGGTTATTCCCACTCAATAGTTGCCGGTGGCTTTGAGCTAATGTCATACACTACTCTATTAACGCCTTTTACACCATTTATTATTTTATTCGAAGTTTTTTGCAAAAATTCGTAAGGCAAATTCACCCAATCTGCGGTCATTCCATCGGTTGATTCTACTGCGCGTAATACCACCGCTTTTTCATAAGTTCGCTCATCACCCATTACGCCCACTGAATTTACGGGCAATAACATAGCGCCAGCCTGCCAAACTTTATCATACAATCCCCATTCTTTTAATCCGTTTATAAAAATAGCGTCCACTTCCTGTAACATTTGCACTTTTTCTGCAGTGATATCGCCTAAAATCCGAATTCCCAAGCCTGGTCCGGGAAATGGATGTCTTCCCAACAATTCCGCATCAATTCCCAAAGTTGCTCCAACCCTACGCACCTCATCTTTAAATATCATTCGCAACGGTTCCACAATTTTAAGTTTCATAAAATCGGGCAAACCGCCCACGTTATGATGCGATTTTATGGTTGCCGATGGTCCGCCACTTACAGAAACCGATTCAATAACATCGGGATAAATAGTGCCTTGCGCCAGCCATTTTACGTCTTCAATTGCATGCGCTTCATCATCAAAAACTTCAATAAAAACGCGACCAATAATTTTACGTTTTCCTTCAGGATCCGATTCTCCTGCAAGCGCTTTCAAAAAACGTGCCGAAGCATCAACGCCTTTTACATTCAAACCCATTCCTTTATACTGCTTTAAAACATTTTCAAATTCGTTTTTTCGCAACAAACCGTTATTAACGAAAATACAATATAAATTTTTTCCAATGGCTTTGCTTAATAAAACTGCCGCAACGGTGGAATCTACGCCGCCAGAAAGTCCTAAAACCACTTTATCATCACCAATTTGTTTTTGTAAATTGTCAATGGTTAATTCCACAAATGAATCGGGTGTCCAGGTTTGGGCAACGCCGCCTATTTTTACCAAAAAGTTTTCCAATATTTTTATTCCCTCTGTTGAATGGTAAACTTCCGGGTGAAACTGGATTCCAAAAGTGTCTTCATTTTTAATTTTAAAAGCTGCATTTTCAACATCATGCGTGCTGGCAATTAACTCGCAATTCTCGGGCAAATTGACGATGGTATCGCTATGACTCATCCAAACCTGACTTCCCAGATTAACGTTTTCAAAAAAAAGTTCGGTAGTTTTTACAAAAGAAAGGTTTGCCCTGCCATATTCGCGGGTATTTGAAGCTGCCACTTTTCCACCAAAATTGTGCGCCAAAAATTGTGCGCCATAACATACGCCCAACAATGGTTTTTTCCCTTTTATTTGAGATAAATCGGGATGAGGAGCGTCATCGGCTCTTACAGAAAACGGACTGCCGGAGAGGATTACCGCCTTATAATTTTCGACCTTAAAATTTTTACTGTTGAAAGGAAAAATTTCACAAAAAATATTGAGTTCTCTAACTCTTCGGGCAATTAATTGTGTGTATTGCGAACCGAAATCTAAAATAAGTACCTTGTCTTGCATCCGCAAAAATAATATTAAAATAATTATGCCATAATACTTTATGAAATTTTTTCTAAACAAAATGATTTTATCACTGGTAATTGAGGCAAATAAAGTTAAAAGTTAAATATTAGATATTAAATATTAAAAGTTTAAAGTTTAAAGGCTTGCCTGCCGGAGATAGGTTATAGGTTATAGGTTATAGGTTATAGGTTATAGGTTATAGGTTATAGGTTATAGGTTATAGGTTATAGGTTATAGGTTATAGGTTATA
>JAAFHC010000040.1 GCA_010906935.1 Gelidibacter sp. | reverse complement strand
TATAAGTTAAATCGGAGATATTTCGGCGAGCGTATCTTTGATAGGCTTGTTATTGCTAGCATTACGGGATATGACTAATTACGGACATACAATATACTGATTAGTTACTAAAATTCTCTATATTATTTCCTGACACAATTCAATTAAAACACCATTGGTAGATTTTGGGTGTAAAAAAACGACCAATTTATTGTCGGCACCCTTTTTTGGTATTTCATTTAAAACCACAAATCCTTCTTTTTTTAAACGCGTCACTTCACTTAAAATATCATCAACGGCAAAAGCAATATGGTGAACGCCTTCCCCTTTTTTTTCAATAAACTTAGAAATAGGGCTGTTTTCGTTGGTGCCTTCCAGCAATTCAACTTTGTTTGAACCCACTTGAAAAAAAGAAGTTTTTACGCCTTCACTTTCCACTTCTTCCATCTTGTAATGCGGTTTGCCAAAAAGTGCCGCAAATAGTTCATTCGATTTTTCCAAATCTTTTACGGCAATACCAATGTGTTCAATTTTGTTCATGTTTTTTAAGTTTGAAAACGTTAAATATAGTTCATAAATCGTAATTCTAAAATTGAAAATCGTAAATCCAAAAATTAAAGTTAACGAAATAAAAATGCATAAAATCATTAAAAATAAATGTTTAAAACCAAATTCGGTCCAAATATTTTCAAAACAATCAAAAACAAAAACAGAATTTATGTATATTTAAACCCTATTTTTGCAGAATGGAAACAAACAGACAAAAAAAAATTGCAGGTGTTTTACAAAAAGACTTGGCCGATGTTTTACAGCACGCTGCACAAGACGGAATGAAAGGGATTATTATATCTGTGTCTAAAGTGCTGGTTACTTCTGATTTATCGAACGCCAAAGTGTATATCAGCGTTTTTCCGCAGGAAAAAAGAGACCTTATTCTTAAAGGTTTGCATGAAAATACGGCAACAATACGCTACGAAATGGCAAAACGAACCAAAGAACAGTTAAGAAGAATGCCAGAACTCTTTTTTTATATGGATGACAGTTTGGATTATATTGAAGATATTGACAATGCCTTAAAAGGCAAGCAGGAAAATCCGATTAAAAATCCTGATATTTTAGACCAACGCAAAAAGCGATAATTTGAATTTTTCCTTATACATAGCCAAACGATATTTATTCTCAAAAAGCAGCAACAATACCATAAATATTATCACCTTTATTGCCGCTATTGGCGTAATCATTGGAACTTTGGCCTTGTTTATCGTACTTTCGGGATTTTCCGGATTGCGGACTTTCAGCATTGGCTTTTTAAATACTTCGGATCCCGATATTAAAATTTCTGCCGTAAAAGGAAAATCGTTCGATTTTAATTCCAAAATTGAATCTCTTATTAACAAACAAACAGGCATCGCTTCCTACTCAAAAGTTATTGAAGAACGCGCCTTTTTCGATTTCAATGAAAAAACACACATTGCCTATATAAAAGGTATTGACCTAAACTACACAAAAGTGAACCGTATGGACACCACGGTTTATTCCGGATCTTGGCTCGACGAAAATATGCCATCAGGAGCTGTTGTTGGCAATGGAATTTCAAACTTATTGTCTATTGGTGTTTATGATTTTTTGGAACCTTTAAAAATTTACGTCCCAAAACCGGGCAGCGGTTATATTACTGACCCTACCAACGCTTTTACCAAGATTAATACAACACCCATTGGTGTTTTTGCATTAACCGATGAAATAGACAAAAAATACGTGTTTATTTCTTTGGAATTGGCTCAGGAGTTGCTGAATTACAAGGCAAACCAAATTTCAGCAATTGAGCTAAAAGTTAAGAACAGCAATCAACGTGCAGCTATTATTGAGCAACTAAAAACTGGTTTAGGATCCGAATTTAAGGTTGAAACCCGGGAGCAGTTAAATGCTGTGTTTTATAAAATGCTGAATACAGAAAATTTGGCCTCCTATTTAATATTTACGCTTATTTTAATTATTGCGTTGTTCAACGTAATCGGCGCCATTATTATGATGATTTTAGACAAAAGGGACAACCTTAAAACATTGTATAATTTGGGGGCTTCCATCAAAGAAATTAAACGCATTTTTATTTTTCAGGGATTTCTATTGACGCTTTTCGGACTTACGGTTGGCCTATCGGTTGGGATAATCTTAGTATTGCTTCAGAAAAAATACAGCTTATTTATGATTACGCAAAATTTGGCCTACCCTGTTGAGTTTGTGTTTTTCAATGTTTTAACGGTAATTGTGACCATTCTTGTCTTAGGTTTAATGGCATCAAAAATTGCCAGCAGCAGAATTTCTTTGAAATTGGTGGAGTAATCGTTTAACTGTTGCGTTGTTTAGTCGTTTATGCGTTTAACTGCTGATTTATTTAATTTAAAATCCATAATTTGAGATTTTAAAGTTTAAACTATTTACTGCGGACTTAGGGGATTTTCAATTAAATCAAGCAAACTTCTGAAGAACCTCATCAAAAACATCATAAACATCTTTCGCAGAATCTGACTTTACCATTTTTAAACGGTACTCTTTAAAATCGGGGATGCCTTTAAAATAGTTTGTATAATGACGGCGGGTTTCCATAACGCCCACAATTTCAACACCTTTCCATTCAATTTCCATTTGTAAATGACGGCGTGCCATCTCAACGCGATCGGCAACAGTAATTTCAGGTAAATGTTCTCCAGTTTCAAAAAAGTGTTTTACTTGTTTAAAAAACCACGGATTGCCAATGCTTGCACGGCCAATCATAGCGCCATCGAGTCCAAATTTATCGCGCATTTCCATAGCACGTTCGGGTGAATTTACATCACCGTTTCCAAAAATAGGAATATGCATTCTCGAATTGTTTTTCACAGCGGCAATATGGCTCCAGTCGGCTTCGCCTTTATACATTTGGGCGCGCGTGCGGCCGTGGATTGAAATTGCTTTACAACCCACATCTTGCAAGCGTTCAGCCACTTCAACTATTTTTATGGAATTTTCGTCCCAACCCAAACGGGTTTTAACGGTGATAGGTAAATTGGTGTGTTTTACCATGGCTTCGGTTAAACGCACCATCAAATCGATATCTTTTAAAATGCCGGCTCCGGCACCTTTACAAACTACTTTTTTAACCGGACAGCCAAAATTAATGTCGATAATATCTGGATTCGATTTTTCAACAATCTCCACCGTTCTTAGCATAGATTCTAAATTTGCGCCAAAAATTTGAATGCCCACCGGACGTTCTTTTTCATAAATGTCCAGTTTTTTTATGCTTTTTGCCGCATCTCGAATCAATCCTTCCGAAGAAATAAACTCCGTATAAACCACATCTGCGCCCTGTTCTTTGCACAAAGCCCTAAACGGCGGATCGCTCACATCTTCCATCGGTGCCAACAATAGCGGGAAATCGCACAATTTTATGTCTCCTATCTTTATCAAATCAAAAATTTAAGTGTGCAAAAATACACAATTTTTTAGAAATTTAAATTTATTGTCATGGAAGGTTTTTTTTGTAAATTATTTCATTGACAAATTCAAAATAATTATTCCTCAGTACATCAACAATAAATAGCTAAAACCTTGAAAAACAACTGATTTAATAGCAGTGTTAAATTAGCTAATCTCATTTTTATATATAAATAATAGATTATATTCTTTTTATTATATGTAAATAATAGATTACAATCAAATATTTTTATATTTTTGTATCCATTATCACTGTTACAAATTTTATAATATGCTTCAAATAGCCCGAAAACTTAAAGACAATTTGCTTGATAAATGGAATTCAGGTAAAGTATTAATTGTAATTGGCCCGAGACAAGTTGGGAAAACTACCCTCCTGAAATCGCTTTGTGAAGCTGAAGGAAATTATCTTTTTATAAATGGTGATGACCCTGAAGACCGGATATTGCTTGAAAATGCTGGTGAAAATAAATTGAGAAACATTATTGGAAATCACAAAACTATTTTTTTTGATGAAGCGCAACGCATTAAAAACATTGGAATTCTTCTAAAAATTATACACGATCAAATTAAGGGAACCAGGTTGGTGGTTAGCGGCTCTTCCGCCCTAGAAATTTCAAACGAACTTAACGAACCTTTGACCGGCAGGAAATGGGAATTCAACTTATTTCCCTTTACTTACGGTGAACTTCAACATCATTTTGGTTATGTAAATAATGCAAAAAATCTGTCAAGATATATGATTTACGGCATGTATCCTGAGGTAATTACAAATTCAGAGAATGCCGAAGAAACCTTAAAACAAATTTCAGGTAGCTATCTATATAAAGATTTATTGCAATATCACGGAATTCGCAAGCCTGAAATATTAGATAAATTACTGTTGGCGTTGGCTTTACAATTGGGCTCTGAAGTCAATTATAACGAACTTTCGCTAACTGTTGGAGCCGACAGAGCAACAATTGAGCAGTATATTTCTTTGTTGGAAAAGGCTTTCGTTGTTTTTAGGCTAAACCCTTTAAGCAGAAATGTTAGAAATGAAATAAATACTTCGCGCAAAATTTATTTTTATGACAATGGCATTAGAAACGCTATTGTTGGAAATTTTAAATCTCTGGAGTTTCGACAAGACACAGGCGCTTTATGGGAAAATTTTATGATTTCAGAGAGATTTAAAATATTGAATTATAACCAATGGCACGGACGATTTTATTTTTGGAGAACTTATCAGCAACAAGAAATTGATTGGATTGAAGAAATTGACGGATCATTTTCTGCTTATGAATTTATGTGGAATCCTAAAAAAACAACGAAATCTTTTCCAAAAACCTTTCTTAATAATTACCCTATTTCTAAAACGTTAGTGGTAACACCAGAACAAATTGATGATTTTTTAACCAACTCATTTTAAAATAAAATTCAACGAACAACTACAAATTATGGCTATACAATTTAAAGATAAATTGTATTTTTGAGTCATTAAAAATACCATTATGAAATTTAGCTTGTCATTACTTCTTTTATCAACTATTTTTTTAGGCTGTAAATCTTCCCAGCATAAAACTGCTTACGACGGAAAATCGGGTGCCACAAAAATTGTAAACACGTTGCATTATTCGCAGGAAAAACATTTAAAAAACATCAAACAACTCACTTTTGGCGGCGACAATGCTGAAGCTTACTGGAGTTTCGACAACACGAAACTAACTTTTCAGGCAAACACGAAAGCTTGGGGATTGGAATGTGACCAAATTTTCACCATGAATATTAACGATGATTTAAGCAAAGGGCAAATTCCGCAAATGATAAGCAACGGAGAAGGAAGAACTACTTGCAGCTATTTTTTGCCGGGAGATTCCACCATCGTTTATTCCTCAACGCATTTGGCCGATAAAGCTTGTCCGCCAGTTCCAAAAAAAGAAGATTATGGCAACAAATATATTTGGCCGGTGTATGAAGGTTTTGATATTTTTGTGGCTGACACCAAAGGAAATCAGCTAAAACAACTTACTTTTGAGCCTGGTTATGACGCCGAACCAACCGTTTCGCCAAAAGGCGATAAAATTGTTTTTACCTCAACAAGAACAGGCGATTTAGAATTGTTTACCATGAATATTGACGGAACAAACGTAAAACAAGTCACTTTTGAATTGGGTTATGATGGCGGCGCTTTCTTTTCGCCCGACGGCACCAAATTAATATTCCGTTCTTCGCGTCCGAAAACAGAAACTGAAATTAAAGAATACAAAGATTTATTGGCTGTTGGCTTGGTTCAACCCACCAATATGGAATTGTACACTTGCAATGTGGACGGTAGTAATTTAACCAAAATTACCAATTTGGGCAACGCAAACTGGGCGCCGTTTTTTCATCCTTCAGGAAAAAAAGTTATTTTCTCCTCAAACCATAAAACAAAATCGAGCTTTAATTTGTTTATGATTAATGTGGACGGAACCGGTTTGGAACAAATCACTTGGGACACCGTTTTTGATGCATTTCCGATGTTTTCGCCTGATGGAAAAAAAATCGTTTTTTCTTCAAACAGAAATAATTACGGCACACGCGACACCAATTTATTTATAGCCGATTGGGTTGAATAGCTAATATTAGTTTTTTTGGCAAATTTTATAGTTACATTTTTCATTATTTATTCGAGCTGCGTTAGGGATTGAACGGCGTGTTTGAGCTCTTTTTTAGTTGCTTTTCGCAACAAAAAAAGCGAGTAGTAAAAGCCCGGCCCGCAGGGAACGCCCTCCAAAATGGCGGGCAGACCCAAAATATTTGTAAAAAAAATGGTTGTTGTTTATGGAATTTGGTTGAAAAGCTAAAAAACATATTGTCCTTATATCTTAAAAATTGAAGATCGCTTAATTTTAGGCACTTATAAGTTATAACTTGTGGTATTTTCGAACCCTTATTTCATTATATTTGCCCAAATAACGAGAAAGGAAAACGACGCATGAAAAACATTCGAAATTTTTGCATTATTGCACATATTGACCACGGAAAAAGTACGCTAGCCGACAGGTTATTAAGTTTTACTGGAACCACAACCGCACGTGAAGAACAAGCCCAACTGCTAGACAGTATGGATTTGGAGCGTGAACGCGGCATTACCATAAAAAGCCACGCCATTCAAATGGAATATATGTATGAAGGCGAAAATTATATTTTAAATTTAATTGACACTCCGGGCCACGTAGATTTTTCTTACGAAGTTTCCCGATCAATTGCCGCCTGTGAAGGTGCTTTATTAATTGTTGATGCTGCGCAAAGTATTCAGGCACAGACTATTTCCAATTTATATTTGGCCTTGGAACACGATTTAGAAATTATTCCAATTTTAAATAAAGTCGATTTGCCAAGCGCGAGTCCGGAAGAAGTTACCGATGATATTGTTGATTTATTAGGATGCGAACTTGAAGATGTGATTCACGCAAGCGGAAAAACGGGTTTTGGCGTTGAAAATATTTTAAAAGCCATTATTGAAAAAATTCCTGCTCCAAAAGGTGATGTGAATGCGCCTTTGCAAGCATTAATTTTTGACTCGGTTTACAATTCTTACCGAGGCGTTGAAACTTATTTCAGGATTTTTAACGGAGAAATTAAAAAAGGGCAGCGCATTAAATTTATGGCCACCAACAATGAATACAATGCCGATGAAGTTGGTACCTTAAAATTAACCCAAGTAGCAAAACAAAGCGTAAAAGCAGGAGATGTAGGGTATTTAATCACTGGCGTTAAAACC
Source organism: Gelidibacter sp. (assembly GCA_010906935.1). GTDB lineage: Bacteria > Bacteroidota > Bacteroidia > Flavobacteriales > Flavobacteriaceae > Lutibacter. The sequence goes on along the minus strand of JAAFHC010000040.1, from coordinate 9,325 downwards.
GCTGTTGAAATTAAAGTTGGTGACACCATTACCGACGCCTTAAATCCGACCCATAGCAGAATTGATGGTTTTGAAGATGTAAAACCCATGGTGTTTGCAGGAATTTACCCTGTTGATACCGATGAATATGAAGAGCTTCGATCTTCCATGGAAAAATTGCAGTTAAACGATGCTTCTTTGGTATTTGTTCCTGAAAGCTCCGCGGCATTGGGATTTGGTTTTCGATGTGGATTTTTGGGAATGTTACATTTGGAAATTATTCAGGAAAGATTGGAACGCGAATTTGATATGACGGTAATTACCACCGTGCCAAACGTATCGTACCACGCTTTTAGCAACAAACATTCCGATGTTCCTATTTTAGTGAACAATCCAACCGATTTGCCCGAACCTTCAAAATTAAATCGGGTTGAAGAACCTTATATTAAAGCCAGCATTATTACCAAATCTGATTTTATTGGACAGGTTATGAGTTTGTGTATTGAAAAACGCGGACAAATTACCAACCAGACTTATTTAACGCCAGAGCGTGTTGAATTGACTTTTGAAATGCCTTTGGCTGAAATAGTTTTCGATTTTTACGACCGATTAAAAACGGTTTCTAAAGGATATGCCTCATTTGATTATCATCCTATTGGGATGAGAGCTTCAAAATTGGTAAGGCTTGATATTTTATTGAACGGAACTGTTGTTGATGCATTATCCTCTTTAATTCATACAGATAACGCGTATCATATAGGCAAAAAAATGTGTGAAAAACTACGTCAGTTAATTCCACGCCAACAATTTGACATTCCGATTCAGGCGGCAATTGGCGCCAAAATTATTTCGCGTGAAACGGTAAAAGCACTTAGAAAAGATGTGACTGCAAAATGTTATGGCGGTGATATTTCGCGTAAACGTAAACTGTTGGAAAAACAAAAGAAAGGTAAAAAACGCATGAGACAAGTAGGTAATGTTGAAATTCCGCAAGAAGCATTTATGGCCGTTTTAAAATTGAACGACTAAAAAACGATAAACATATAAACTAAAAAAGCACCGTTTTCACGGTGCTTTTTTATGAATTTTAGCGGAATTATTCTCCGTGCATCCAATCTTTTTTACCCAATAATTGGTCTTCAGTTTCTACATTCTCTTCATCTAGAATACAACAATCAACTGGACAAACTGAGGCACATTGTGGTTCATCGTGAAAACCTTTACACTCTGTACATTTATCAGTTACAATAAAATAAAATTCATCAGATATTGGTTCATTTCTTTTATCAGCGTCAACTTGTTTTCCGCTTCCAGGTGAAGTTACCATACCTTTCAATGAACTTCCATCTGAATATGCCCAATCTCCATCTGGTTCGTATATTGCATTATTTGGACATTCTGAAATACATGCATCACAATTAATGCATTCGTCTGTTATTCTAATAGCCATGATTTGTAATTTTTATTATTAAATTATTTCACAAAATTAAAAAAATATATGCAAGTTTTGGTGACAAAAGTCATTTACTCTTTTAAAAAGTAAATATACCTTTGGAACTTTATGCTGAACTTATAATAATTTTCAATAAATTTAAACAAATTTTTTTAATTTACATTAATTATGATTACAACTAAAACAATTCTTCAACCTGAAGTACTGGAAGCAGTAGTTGTCAGGTTTGTTGGGGATTCAGGAGACGGAATGCAGTTAACAGGAACTCAGTTTACTGATACCTCGGCTATGTTTGGGAATGATATCGCAACTTTTCCTAATTATCCTTCTGAAATTAGAGCACCACAAGGAAGTTTATATGGTGTTTCAGGATTCCAGGTTCATATAGGAAGTGTAGAAGTTAGCACTCCTGGAGACAATGTGGATTTGTTGGTGGCAATGAACCCTGCTGCTTTAAAAACCAATTTATATGCCGTAAAGCCAGGTCACACCATTATTGTGGACACGGATTCCTTTACAAAGAAAAATTTAGACAAAGCGTTATACTTAACGAATCCGTTGGAAGACGGAAGCTTGGAAAACTATCGTGTTATTCAGGTTGATATGACTTCCATGACCAAAGAAGCCTTGAAAGATGTGGAAGGATTGGACAACAAATCGATTACCCGAAGCAAAAATATGTTTTCTTTAGGAATGGTTTATTGGATGTACAACCGTTCATTAGAGCATTCTATTGATTTTTTCAATAAAAAATTTAAAGGAAAGCAACATTTAATTGAAGCAAATACTAAAGTGCTGAATGCCGGTTATTATTTTGCTGAAACTTTAGAATTGATTCCCAATGCTTATACAATTTCCCCTGCTAAAATGGTGCCGGGAACTTATAGAATTATTGGCGGAAATACCGCTACCGCTTGGGGATTGTTGGCAGCTGCGGAAAAATCGGGTTTAGAATTATTTTTAGGTTCTTACCCTATTACGCCTGCTACCGATATTTTACATGAGTTGGTTAAACACAAACATTTTGGCGTAAAAGCATTTCAGGCAGAAGACGAAATAGCCGGGGTAACCTCAGCCATTGGCGCTGCATTCGCCGGTGATTTAGCGATTACCACAACGTCAGGACCAGGATTGGCATTAAAAGGTGAAGCGATAGGCTTGGCAATGATGGTTGAACTGCCTTTGGTTATTATTAATGTACAACGTGGCGGACCTTCAACAGGATTGCCAACAAAAACAGAACAATCAGATTTATTGCAAGCGATGTACGGAAGAAACGGTGAAAGTCCTGTGATTGTAATTGCTGCAAGTACGCCTGCAAACTGCTTTAATTTTGCATATGAAGCGGCACGACTTGCTTTGGAACATATGACTCCGGTAATATTATTAACAGACGGATACATTGCAAACGGTTCTGCACCCTGGAAAATTAGATCCATTGCTGAAATGCCTGAAATTAAAAATCACAAGGTTACAGAAATCAAAGAAAATTGGAGTCCTTATGATAGAGATGAGAAAACTTTGGCGCGTAATTGGGCAGTTCCTGGAACACCAGGAATGGAACACAGAGTTGGCGGATTGGAAAAAGACCGAGTAACGGGCAATATTTCTTATGAACCTAAAAACCATGAGGAAATGACTCATATTAGAGCCGAAAAAGTCAGACTGGTTGAAAATAACATTCCTGAATTAAAAACAGAATTTGCTGAATCAGGTGATTTGTTGGTTATTGGATGGGGCGGAACTTATGGTTCTTTACATTCTGCCGTTAAACAAATACGTGATGAAGGCTACAAAAATATTGGATTTGCGCATTTCAATTATATCAATCCAATGCCAAAAAACACGGAAGAAATTTTATCTAAATACAAAAAAATAATTGTTTGTGAATTAAATGGCGGCCAGTTTGCTTCTATTTTAAGAAATAGATTTAGTAAATTTGAATTTTCTCAACACAATAAAATTCAAGGATTGCCATTTTCTAACGACGAATTAATTCAACAATTTAAACTATTGGTATAATTATGGAAACTACAACAGCTGTAAAAAAATATACATTCAAAGATTTTACAAGTGATCAAGAAGTTAGGTGGTGTCCTGGTTGCGATGATTACGTGGTTTTGCGATCTATGCAAAAAGCACTTCCTGAAATGGGCGTTAACAAAGAAGACGTTGTGTTTATTTCAGGGATCGGATGCTCATCGCGTTTTCCATATTATATGAGCACTTACGGAATGCACACCATTCACGGTAGAGCACCCGGAATTGCTTCAGGCGTAAAATTGGCAAATCCAAATTTAAGTGTTTGGATTATGACCGGTGACGGTGATTCAATGGCCATTGGTGGAAACCATTTTATTCATTTATTAAGAAGAAACATCGATTTAAATATGGTGGTGTTTAACAATGAAATTTATGGTTTAACCAAAGGACAATTTTCTCCAACTTCACTTATTGGCCAAAAAACAAAATCTTCTCCTTACGGAAACACGCAACCTCCTTTTTCTCCAGGTGAATTGGCTTTGGGCGCCAATGCACGATTCTTTGCAAGAATTGGCGGTAACAATCCAAAAGATATGACACAAATTTTTATTGATGCTCATAAATTTAAAGGAACTTCCTTAATTGAAATACTTCAAAACTGTGTGATTTTTAATGATGGATGTTTTGATGATGTCACCGATAAAGAGGTAAAAGAAGACAAACAACTTTTTCTTGAACACGGCAAACCAATGATTTTTGGTAAAAATAAAGATAAAGGATTGGTTTTAAATAAATTGAAACTTGAAGTAGTGACTATTGGCGAAAACGGCATAACGCAAGAAGATATTTTGGTTCATAATGCCAAAGAAGAAGATAAAACGCTTCATCAAATGCTTGTAAGGTTGGAATATCCTTTAGCTACAGGTATTATTAGAAGTTTTGCCGATGTAACTTTGGAAGAAAGAGAAGATGCACTAACAGCTCAAGTTAAAGCAAATTCAAAATTCAAAAAAACTGACGATTTATTCTTCTCAGGCGAAACTTACGAGGTAAAATAGCCGCAGTAAATAAAAAAAAATAGCTGATTTATATCAGCTATTTTTTTTTTAAAAACTTTAATTTTGTCCACGAATTAAAAAGTATATAAAAAATGGGTTCAGAAGCCATCATTGTATTTTTACTCGCAGCCATTGTACTGGTTGCCGGCGCAAACTTTTTATCAGATTTAATATCACCTAAATCTGATAATCTTCAAAAAAGAGAACCTTACGAATGCGGGGTGCCAACTATTGGTCCAACCTGGATTCAATTTAAAGTTGGGTATTATCTTTTTGCCATTCTTTTCTTAATATTTGACGTCGAAGTTGCATTTTTAGTGCCTTGGGCAGTTGTTTACAAAGAAGTAGGCACCGTTGCTTTGGTAGAAATTATTATATTCCTATTCATTTTAGGATTGGGATTGTTATACGCATACAAAAAACGAGCATTACAATGGGAGTAGAAAAAAAACGATATTTAAGCCAGCTTGAAGAAGAAGGGTTAAAACAAGTTGTTCCTGCTGATTTTCCTGGAAAAATAATTCCTGGAGGCAATGGCGGAAACATTGTGGTAACCACCTTAGACAGCGTTATCAATTGGGGACGCGCAAATTCACTTTGGTCGTTGTATTTTGGTACCAGCTGTTGTGCTATAGAAATGATGCAAACCGGTGCTGCAAAACACGATTATTCCAGATTTGGTTTTGAGGTTGCAAGAGCTTCCGCAAGACAAGCAGATTTAATTATAATTGCCGGAACCATTGTAAACAAAATGGGACCTGTATTAAGACGATTATACGATCAAATGGCCGAACCAAAATATGTGATTGCCATGGGCGCTTGCGCTATTTCCGGCGGACCATTTTACTACAATTCCTATTCTGTTATAAAAGGTGCCGACCACGTAATTCCGGTTGACGTTTATGTTCCTGGCTGCCCGCCAAGACCAGAAGCTTTATTGGAAGGAATGATTATGCTTCAACAAAAAATTAAAACTGAAAACATGGCCAAAAAGGTAAATCCTATTGATGGTTTTGATGAAGGAAAATAATTTGTATTAAATCAAAAAAGACCATGACAAACGAAGATTTACAAAATATCATTACCGGTTTGGGAACCGACTTAGAATTTACAACGGAAGCGTCTGAATTTCTCAATGTCATCGTTCCTAAAGAACAACTTCACCATATTTGCAGCCAGTTAAAATCACATCCCGAATTAAAATTTGATTATGCATTTTGCATCACGGGTATGGACTGGGTTCCGGCATTGGGTGTTATTTATCATTTGGAATCGACCGAATTAAGACATCAAATTGTGGTGAAAGTGATGGTTGATGACCGGGAAAATCCAACCCTGGATTCCGTTCACGACATTTGGCAAACTGCAGACTTTCATGAATTGGAAATATTCGATTTTTTCGGCATAAAATTCAACAACCATCCAAAATTAAGACGCATATTTTTAACGCCTGAATGGGAAGGTTTTCCGTTGAGAAAAGATTATGTTGATGAAGCAAATATGATTATTAAATAGCATTATAAATGACTGACCAACAAGCACAAAATAAAATAAAAACTGAAGAGTATTTTATTAATATGGGACCTCAACACCCGGCAGCTCACGGGGTGTTACGATTAATTTTAACCATTGACGGAGAGATTATAAAAAATGTGGAGCCAGACTTGGGCTACATACACCGCTCTATCGAAAAAATGTGCGAACGCGACAGTTACCAGCAAATTGTTCATTTAACAGACAGAATGGATTATTTGTCGTCACACATCAATAACGAAGCAGTTTGTTTAACCGTTGAAAAAGGGCTCGAAATTGAAGTTTCCGACAGGGTTAAAGTGATAAGAACCATTATAGATGAGTTAACCCGTATTGCCTCTCACTGTTTATGGTGGGGCGTTATGGGAATGGATTTAGGTGCATTAACCACTTATTTTTATGCTTTCAGGGATCGTGAAATGATTAATGATATTTTTGAAGAAACCTGTGGTGCCCGTTTAACCATGAATTACAATGTACCAGGCGGATTGATGTTCGATATTCATCCTAATTTTGTAAAACGCACGAAAGATTTTATTGCACATTTCAAAACCAAGATTCCAGAATACAATCTTTTACTTACCGACAATGTGATTTTTCATAAAAGAACAAAAGGTGTTGGCATACTTACCAGAGAAGATGCTATTTCTTTTGGGGTTTCAGGTCCTGTTGCAAGAGGTTCGGGATTTTCAAGTGACGTAAGAAAACACCATCCATACAGCGCTTATGACCGCGTTGATTTTAAAGAAATTTTATTTACTGAAGGCGATACTTTTGCACGTTACCAGGTTAGAATGATGGAATTGTGGGAGTCTGTTTCAATCATTGAACAATTGATTGACAACATTCCAGAAGGTGAAACAAAAGCAGCCACAAAAGCGGTAATCAAATTACCCAAAGGTGAATTTTACCAAAGAGTTGAAACAGCAAGAGGTGAACTTGGCGTTTATATAAACAGTACCGGAAACAAAAACCCATATCGCGTAAAATTCCGCTCACCAGGATTTTCTAATTTATCTATTTTAAATCACATTTCAAAAGACGTATTAATAGCCGATTTAGTGGCAACAATGGCTTCGTTTGATTTTGTAATTCCAGATATAGACCGTTAATCAAAGCCCATGAATTTTTTACAAATGATTATTCCATTAAACATCACAAAAACAATCTCAGATTGGATTTATTCAATAATGCCTGAAACTGCTGCAAGTTATACCATTATGGTTGTCATTGCGGTTGCTTACTTGGCCTTATTCGCTGTAGCAGGTTTGTATTTAGTGCTTTTAGAACGTAAAGTTGCTGCTTGGTTTCAATTGCGTATAGGACCAAACAGGGTTGGGCCCTGGGGACTTTTACAAACGATGGCCGATGCTTTAAAATTGGTTTCTAAAGAATTGACAAGCACCACCAAAATTGACAAATTTTTATACAATTTAGCGCCTTATTTTGTAATTGTTGCGGCATTAATGGCTATGGCTGTTTTTCCGTTTTCAAAGCAATTTCAAGCCTTTGACATTAATATTGGGGTCTTTTTCTTAATTGCAATTTCATCAATTGGCGTTATCGGAATTTTGTTGGCTGGCTGGTCGAGCAATAACAAATTTGCTTTAATTGGCGCTATGAGAAGCGGCTTGCAAACCATAAGTTATGAATTATCTGTTGGACTCTCTATTTTAACTATGGTTTTGTTAACAGGCACTTTACAACTTTCAGAAATAATAGAAGCGCAACGCACCGGAGGGTGGCTTATTTTACAAGGCCATATTCCGTCAGTAATTGCTTTTATGATTTTTATGATAGCGGGTACTGCCGAAACCAATAGAGCGCCCTTTGATTTGGTGGAAGCTGAATCGGAATTGGGAGCCGGTTTCCATACAGAATACTCGGGAATGAAATTCGCCTATTTCTTTTTGGCTGAATTTATAAATATGTTTATCATTTCTTCCATTGCTGTGGTATTGTTTTTTGGAGGGTGGCTATCTCCTTTTGGAATCACAGAAAATATTGCCTGGTTTCCTGAAGTAATCTGGTTTTTGATTAAAGTTTTAGGCCTCATCTTTTTAATGATGTGGTTTAGATGGACTTTCCCAAGGTTAAGAGTCGACCAATTATTAACCCTCGAATGGAAATATTTATTGCCTTTAAATTTGATGAATTTAATGTTGATGGCAATTGTAATATGGCTGAATTGGACAATTTAATACATGAAATGCACCTAAAATGAGTTATTTTTCAGATATATATAAAGGAATAAAAACCTTACTGACAGGGATGTCGGTTACAGGAGGCTATTTTATTCGCGCAAGAAAAGGCGCTATTACACAACAATATCCCGACAACCGAGAAACGCTTAAAATGTTTGATCGTTTTAGAGGTGAAGTGGTGATGCCACACAATGCTGACAATCGTCACTATTGCACTGGTTGCCAAGCTTGCGAAATTGCATGTCCAAATGGTTCCATAGAAATTATTTGGGACAGGGTTGTTGACCCTGAAACAGGTAAAAAGAAGAAAGAAATAGACAAACACATTTACCATTTAGCCATGTGCACTATGTGTGGTTTATGTATTGAAGCTTGTCCTACCAACGCCATTGTCTGGGCTCAGAATTATGAAAATTCTGTATATGACAGAAGTAAATTAACTAAAATTTTAAACCAACCAGGTTCATCTGTTTTAGACGGAATAGAAGATTAATATTATGGAAACAATTATATTTTATATACTCGCAGCGATCATTATTTTATTTGCCGTTGCTTCAGTAACCAGCAGAAAAATTTTAAGGGCCGTTATTTACTTGCTTTTTGTGTTGATAGGTATTGCCGGACTTTATTTTTTAGTTGATTACAATTATTTAGCTGCCATTCAACTTACAGTTTACGGAGGCGGTATTATTGTGTTATTCATTTTTGCCGTGTTGCTTATTCATCACGTTGAATTAGAATTGGAAAAAACACCTTTAAAGAAAAAACTCATAGCCGCACTTTTAAGTGCTGCTGGTTTAGGCGTTACGCTTTGGGCAATTTCAACCTACCCATTTCCGGTTACAGACACCTCAACTTATTCTTCAATTGAAGTTGCTGAAATAGGCAGAATTTTATTGAGTTATGAAGATGGCGGATTTATATTGCCGTTTGAGGTCATTAGTGTACTGCTGGTAGCTGTTATGATTGGCGCTATTGTGGTGGCAAAAGGAAAAAAATTAACTGAAAATAACTAATTGAGATGATCGCAGGAATTAGCATTTACGATATTTTAACCCTCACAAGTATCTTATTTTTTATAGGAGTTTACGGGTTTTTCACAAGAGAAAACTTAA
>JAAFHC010000039.1 GCA_010906935.1 Gelidibacter sp. | reverse complement strand
ACCAAAATTTTTCCACCTTCTTTAACGGCTTCTGTCAAGGCATTTTGATACATTTTAACAGCAGCTTTGTCAATTAACGGACCAACATGATTGTTTTCGTCTAACGGATTTCCAATGCGCAATTGTTTGTAGGCTTTCACCAAAGCATCTTTTACCTGCTCATACATCGATTCGTGGATAATTAACCTTCGGGTTGAAGTGCAACGTTGTCCGGCAGTTCCTACAGCGCCAAATACAGCACCAATAATGGTCATTTTTACGTCGGCGCTTGGCGTGATAATTATCGCGTTGTTGCCGCCCAATTCCAACAATGATCTTCCCAAACGTTCGGCAACAGTTTTTGCCACAATTTTGCCCATTCTAATGGATCCGGTTGCTGAAATTAATGATATGCGTTTATCGGTGGTCATATATTCGCCAACTTTGTAATCGCCATTGATGATACAAGAAATTCCTTCAGGCAATTTATTTTCTTTTAAAACAGCTGCAATGATATTTTGACAGGCAATGCTGCATAAAGGTGCTTTTTCTGAAGCTTTCCAAACGCAAACATCGCCAGCAATCCAAGCTAGTGCAGTATTCCAGGCCCAAACGGCAACAGGAAAGTTAAATGCTGAAATAATACCTACAATTCCTAACGGATGATATTGGTCGTACATTCTATGTCCCGGACGTTCGGAATGCATGGTAAATCCGTGCAATTGTCTGGACAATCCAACCGCGAAGTCGCAAATGTCTATCATTTCCTGAACTTCTCCCAAACCTTCTTGCAAAGATTTTCCCATTTCATAAGAAACCAATTCGCCTAAAGGTTGTTTTAGTTCACGCAATTTTTCGCCAAACTGACGAACCATTTCCCCGCGTTGTGGTGCCGGAACAATTCTCCAACTGGCAAAAGCGGTTTGAGCAGTTTCTATCACTTTTTCGAAATCGTCTTTTGTTGTAGCGCTAACTTTTCCAATAAGTTTACCGTTTACAGGAGAATAGGATTCCATAATTTCACCAACTCCAAAAAAATTTGACCCTGTTGAAGTTCCGTTATTTAATGTTTTAACGCCTAGTTTATCTAAAGCTTGTTGTATTGTTTTTTCTATTGCCGTAATTTCCATAAGAAGAATTTCTTTTTGATTTATGATTGTGAACTGGTTCGGTGTAAAAATACGAATAATACCGCCTATTCTTTGAAATATTCTAAATTATTCATGATTCATTTTTCAGGATAAGTTCAATTTGCGTTAAGGATAGAGCGGCATGTTTGAGCACTTTTTTGCGGCTTTTTCGCCGCTAAAAAATGCGAGTAGCGATAGCCTGACCCGCAGGGGAACGCCCACCAAAAAGGCGGGCAGGTCCAAAATATTTAATAAAAAGAAAAGCCGCTTCAAAATTTGAAACGGCTTTCTTCATTCAATATTTGGTAACCAACCAAATAAACCAACTAAAACTTATAATTTAAACCTGTATAAACTCCCAAATAGTAAGGCTGAATGCTTCCGGAGTTTTTAGAAAAGGTATTTGTTTGCATTTTAAACATTGGGGAAACGTTGATGAATAAATTTTTATATAGCGAATAATCGATGTCCAATCCAATATTACCGCTAAAATTTACGGATCTTAAGTTGTTTGATGACCCCAAACTTTGTGAAAAGCTATTGGTTTCAACAAAAACTTCATCTCTATTTAAAAGCAGCGTGCTAAATCCGCCCACTAAATTGATGCCGAATTTTCCATCTGCGACACTGTATTTTACCTCAACAGGAATTTCCACATAGCCAAAAACCTGATTCAAACTTCCGCCTGAAGCGTCGTCGGAAATTATGGTATTTTCTTTAAGTGTTGCAATATCGGCACTTCTTGCCAATAACGGATTTGCCGATAAATTTGAAAAACTTACGACAGCAACGCCTGGCGTAACATAAATATTATTGGTTGTTAAGCCTAAATTGATGAGGTTAACGCCCGATTGCAAGCTAAATTTGTTTGTAAGCTGATAAGCAACTTTTACACCGTATGAAAAAGATGAATTTCCGGAAGAAGGATTGTTTTTAAACTGCGCATCAATTCCAGAGCCATCGCCAAATGAACTAAAATAAATAGGGGCGAAAATGGTGGCTACGGTAAATTTACTTTCTGCGATTTGTTTTTTTGAAATTTCTTTGTCAGCGAATTTAGATAACGGTAAGTTTTTGGCATCTTTGAATAAAAAACTTTTTTCAGATTTTTGTGAAAAAGCAGTTTTTTCTGTTGTTTTTTCTTCAGAATTTGCCGTAAATTGATTGCTTTGTTCTATTTCGGCCAGCTCCTTACTTAAAGCTGTTACCACTTTTTGCATCGCCTTTAATTTTTCTTCAACAGTTATTGTAGTTGCTGAATCTGTTTGGTTTGAAACTTCTTTGTTGGTATTTTGCTTTTGAAAGAAATTTTTAGAGAAATTATTTTTTGGCAAAAAATAAATAGTGCCTAAACTAAAAAATAGCACAAATACTGCTGCAATACTGGAAAGTTTTAGCCAAAACGGAAGTGTTCTTTTTTTGGTTCTTGGAATTAACCTGTTTTCAATAGCATCCCAGGCTTCTTCAGGTGGGGATACCTCAAAGTCTTTTAAATTCTCTTGGAATAATCTATCAATGTTTTTAAAATCTTTCACTATTATCTTTTAACTTAAATCGATTGTTGTGCTTTTTGATGAGTTTCAATTTTCTGTTTTAAAATGGCTCTTGCTCGGGCTAAATTTGATTTTGAGGTGCCTTCTGCAATTTGCAACATTTCTGAAATTTCTTTATGAGCATACCCATCCAAAGCGTAAAGGTTAAAAACCAGTCGATACCTATCGGGTAATTCATTGATTAGATTTAGTAAAAAATCTAAAGAAATTTCATCATCATCAACTTCAACAATCACCTCATCAGGAATATCTTCCGTCACAATATTTAACACATTTTTTTTTCTGTACTTTAATAAAACTGTGTTAACCATTACTCGTTTTAACCAGCCTTCAAACGAACCTTTAAAATTAAACTGCCCAATTTTATCAAAAATGACGATAAAGCCATCTTGAAAATTGTCTTGAGCTTCTTGTTTGTTTTTAGAGTACTTAAGGCATATTGAAAATAACTTACCTGCAAAAAGCTGGTAAATTTCCTTTTGTGCCTTGTGATCGTTATTAGCACACTGTTTTATGAGTTCATCTAAACCCAAATACGAGTATTTTAATTGTTAATAAGATACCTAAAAAGATAATAGGTTGCGTAAATTTACATTACTTTTGTGGTGTTTCCCAATTTTTATGAAAAAAATTAGCGTTTTCAACCTTCATCCTAGCAATGAATTCGAAAAAATGGCGCTTGAGATATTTCAATTTCAGGCTGAAAACAATTTGGTTTATAAGGAGTTTTTAGGCTATTTAAAGATTGATATTTACAGTATTAAAAAAATTGAGGAAATCCCTTTTTTACCCATACAATTCTTTAAATCACACAAAGTTGTTTCTTCTGAAGCTGCCGTGCAGCGCATATTTTTGAGCAGCGGAACCACGGGTAATGAGCAAAGTAAGCATTTTGTGACCGACTTATCCTTGTACGAAGAAAGTTTTACCAAAGGTTTTGAGCAATTTTACGGGGCAATTGAAGATTATACCGTTTTGGCTTTGTTGCCTTCTTATTTGGAACGAGAAGGTTCCTCGTTAATTTATATGGTAAATGATTTTATTCAGAAGTCAAAAAATGAAAAAAGCGGATTTTATTTGAATAATTTAGAAGAATTGGTCCAAAATTTAGTGGAATTGGATAAAAATAATGAAAAAGTGCTATTAATTGGCGTTTCTTTTGCGTTGCTTGATTTGGTTGAAAAGCGCAAATTTCAGCTAAAAAACACCATTGTAATGGAAACCGGCGGCATGAAAGGCAGAAGAAAGGAATTGATTAGAGAAGATTTACATCAAGTTTTAAAAGATGGTTTTGGCGTTGAAGGCATTCATTCGGAATACGGAATGACTGAGCTTTTGAGTCAGTCCTATTCAAAAGGAAACGGCATTTTTGAATGTCCGCCCTGGATGAAAATTCTTACACGAGACACGGAAGATGCTTTGACTGTTTTGCCTGAAGGAAAATCGGGCGGCATCAATGTTATAGATTTGGCAAATATAAACTCCTGCTCTTTTATCGCTACGCAAGATTTAGGAAAAACCTACCCAAATGGCACTTTTGAAGTGATTGGCAGATTCGACAATTCGGATATCAGAGGCTGCAATTTGATGGTGATGTCATAAAAAAACGGGATGCTAATTCCCATCCTTTGGAGGGGTGGTCGCAGACCGGGGTGGTTTTTCGCTATATTCTTTAATAATATATTCTGCCAATGCATTCATTACAAAAGAAATATTTTTCTTAACGTCTATATCTTCAATTCTATAAACTTTTAATCCAAGATTTTCTAAATATAATTGCCTTTTTGCATCGTATTCAATCTTATTATCATGACTATTTCCATCAATTTCCACTACCAATCCTAAAGTTTTAACGTAAAAATCGACGATGTAATTACCTATAATTCGCTGCCTGTCGAAATCAATTTTGTAAAACATTCTTTTATGCACTTGTTGCCAAAACAACGCTTCTGAAAGGATTCCTTCTTTCCTTTTGCCTTTCGTCAATCGGGAAAGTACCGGATTGTAAGGGAGGTTTTCAACGAAATTTCTTATAATTGGAATGTTGTTGATGGTGGCGGTAATTTCATGATTGACCACCCCGCCCGTTGGGCACCCCTCCAATGGAGGGGAATTTGTTTTTGGTATGGAAGAATGATTGAGTATAGAAAATGATTTATCTAGGGCAGATGTTAATACTGATTTATCTTTTATTTTCTTGTTTCTATCCATTACTTAGCCAATATATTAATTTATAATTAAATATTGCGCTTTAAGGCAAGGCAGACTTTCTCGATAAATTAAAAGCTTACACCACTTTCAACAAAAAATAACTTTTTTTCCCGCGTTGCAACAACACAAATTTATCGGCAATTAAATCATTTTTGGTAATCACAAAATCTTCGTTTACTTTTTCTTTGTTAACAGATATTGAATTTTCGCTTAAAGCCCTGCGCACTTCACCATTTGATTTTAGAAAACCATAATCGGCAAAAGCAGCAACAATACCTAAACTATTTTCGATTGCAGAACGTTCAATTTCCGCTTGTGGAACACCTTCAAAAACATCTAAAAATGTTTGTTCATCCAATGTTTTTAAATCATCGGCTGTAGAATTTCCAAACAAAATATTTGACGCTTTAATGGCATTTTCATAGGCTTCATTTCCGTGTGTCATCACTGTGACTTCTTCTCCGATTTTCTTTTGAAGAATTCGCAAATGAGGTGTTTTTTTATGTTCGGTAATTAAAGTTTCAATGGTTTCTTTGTCTAAAAACGTGAAAATTTTAATATAATTTTCTGCATCTTCGTCCGAGCAGTTTAACCAATATTGGTAATATTTGTAAGGCGAAGTTCTGTTGGCATCCAACCAAACGTTTCCGCCGGCAGTTTTCCCAAATTTTGTGCCGTCGGCTTTGGTGATTAATTTACACGTTAACGCATACGCTTTTCCTTGCGCTTTTCTTCTAATTAATTCTGTTCCCGTGGTAATATTTCCCCATTGGTCTGACCCTCCCATTTGAAGTTTGCAATCTTTTTCTTTGTATAAATGGTAAAAATCGTAGCCCTGAAACAGTTGATAGGTAAACTCTGTAAAACTCATTCCTGTTTGTGAATCGGAATCCAGGCGTTTTTTTACCGAATCTTTCGCCATCATATAGTTTACGGTAATGTGTTTGCCAATATCGCGCACAAATTCAATCAATGAAATTTCTTTCATCCAATCGTAATTGTTCACCAATTGAGCGGCATTTTCAGAAGTGCTGTCGAAATTTAAAAAACGTGCCAACTGTGCTTTTACGCCAGCCACATTTATGGCCAAAGTTTCTTCATCCAGCAAATTTCGTTCTTCCGATTTTCCAGATGGATCGCCCACCATACCTGTGGCACCGCCCACCAAAGCAATCGGATTGTGGCCTGCTTGTTGAAAATGCATCAACAAAATAATAGGCACCAAACTCCCAATATGCAGTGAATCGGCTGTTGGATCGAATCCAATATATCCCGTGGTTTTATTTTTCAGTAAATATTCTTCAGTTTCGGGCATTATATCGTGTAACATACCTCTCCAACGCAGTTCTTCAACAAAATTCATCATCAAATTTTTTTAATTTCAGCAAAGATAAAATTTTACTCGTTAGTTAGTGCTTTTAAGGATTGGTTTTTTAAAGCGATGTTTTGCGTGCTAAAAACAAACATTTTTTATACTTTCGTCTTATGATTTTAGTAACTGGGGGAACAGGTTTGGTAGGTTCGCATTTGTTGTATCAGCTTTCTTTAGAAAATGATGCGATAAAGGCGATTCATAGAAAAAATAGCGATTTACTCGCCGTAAGAAATGTATTTCAATATTTTTCTGCGGATTATGAGATGCTTTTTCAAAAAATTGATTGGGTTGAAGCCGATATTACTGATATTATTTCGTTGGAAGAAGCTTTTAAAAATGTAACGGAAGTTTACCATGCCGCAGCATTTGTTTCCTTTAATTCGAAAGATTACAAGGCAATGGACGAAATTAATATTGAAGGCACTTCAAATATTGTAAATTTTTGTATTGCAAATAAGGTTAAAAAATTATGCTTTGTGAGTTCTATTGCTACCATTGAAAAATCGGTCACCAGACAAATGATGGATGAAACAGATGAATGGAATATGGAAAAAGTAAGCTACGGATATGCCATGACAAAATACGCTTCAGAAATGGAAGTTTGGCGCGCTTCACAAGAAGGTGTTTCGGTTGTAATTGTAAATCCGGGCGTTATTTTGGGCGCTGGATTTTGGCATCAAGGGTCTGGAGCAATATTTTCAAAAATTTATAAGGGATTTAACTTCTATACGGATGGTGTTACCGGATTTGTTTCTGTAAATGATGTGGTAAAAGCGATGTTATTGCTTATGAAAAGCAACATTGTAAACGAACGCTATATTTTGGTGGCTGAAAACAGTAGTTTTAAAGAAGTTTTTGATCAAATAGCACAAAATTTCGGCAAAAAACCACCTTCCGTAAAAGTCACAAAATTAATGAGCGCCATTGGCTGGCGAGTTGAAAAATTGAAGTCGGTTTTCACCAATATTCCGGCAACGCTTACCAAGCATGCCGCAAAATCTATTCACGAAAAACGCTATTATTCATCAGAAAAAATAAAAACGAAATTGAATTTTAATTTTGAATCTATTCCTGAAACGATAAAAAATGTTTGTGAGCTTTATAAAAAGAAAGCCAAATAAATACCTATTCTAACGTATCAATTTGTTGCAATTTTTTAGGAACTTTCTTAAAATTTTCTCGAATATTTTTCATGGAATCATTTTTAAGAGAATCCTGTAATTTAATTTCATTGTCTAATTTTTCTTTCAAAGCCTTAAGACGTTCATCAACTTTTTTCAGAATTTTCTCGTAGTCATCAATTTGAGAAGTGTAGTAATAATTGCTTTCTTTAAAACGCGTGCTGTCGATCCCGTATTTTTCAAAAACCAAAGGGAAATAATTTACGTTACGCTCAAGATCAATGTTTTTTATATTTTCTGCTCCTGCAGCAATAAGCATATCCGTCAGCATATCCTCCATTTGATTTTTTGGAATCAAATTGTCGGGCTTTTTAATAATGGTATTGCTGGTGCAAGCCATAAAAAAAACACTTAAAAAAAGGATAAAAATAATTTTTTTCATTTTTTTGAACTTTCAGTTTTTTGTCTTGCTGTCTTCCGACTTCGGACTTCAGACTTCGGTCTTCGGTCTTCCAACTTTCTTATCTGTTAAACAATAATCTTTTGCCTTTATGACCTTCGCCATTAAATTTACCGTTATTATACACCAAATGGCCATTTACAAATGTATGGGTAATTTTTGAGTAAAAAGTGGTTCCTTCAAACGGAGACCAGCCGCATTTATACAAAATATTGTCTTTGGTAACCGTCCAGGGAGACGAAATATCAATCAATACCAAATCTGCGTAATATCCTTTTTTGATAAATCCTCTTTTTTCGATTTTGAAAATTTTAGCCGGATTGTGGCACATTTTTTCAATTATTTTTTCAAGGGATATTTTTTCCTGTTGAAACATTTTTAACATGGCGGGCAATGCGTGTTGCACCATTGGTCCGCCGCTTGGCGCTTTTGTGTACACCTGTTCTTTTTCCTCTTTTGTGTGCGGTGCGTGATCTGTTGCAATAACATCAATTTTGTCGTCAAGCAATGCTTTTAACAAGCCTTCTTTGTCATGTGCAGTTTTTATGGCGGGATTCCATTTTATAAAATTTCCTTTACTTTCATAATCACTCTCGTCAAACCATAAGTGATGCACACAAACTTCCGCAGTAATTTGCTTTTTTTCTAACGGACCTTTGTTTGAAAAAAGTTCCGTTTCTTTTGCTGTTGATAAATGAAAAACATGCAATCGTGCACCCGTTTTTTTTGCAAGTTTAATTGTTTTGGATGAAGAGATGTAACAAGCCTCCTCACTTCTAATTTTTGGGTGAAATTTCACAGGAATATCTTCTCCGTATTCCTTCAAATAGGTTTCTAAATTGGCTTTTATGGTTGCTTCATCTTCACAATGAACCGCAATAAGCATTTTTGTGGAAGAAAATATTTTCTCCAACACTTTTTCGTTATCAACCAACATATTTCCTGTTGAAGAGCCCAAAAACAATTTAATTCCGGCAACATTGGCTGGATTTGTTTTTAACAATTCTTCTAAATTGTCATTTGTGCCACCAAACATAAATGAATAGTTGGCATAAGATGTTTTGGCCGCGATTTCAAATTTTTCTTCCAGCAGTTCTTGCGTGGTGGCTTGCGGAACCGTGTTTGGCATTTCTATAAATGAAGTGATGCCTCCGGCAATGGCGGCCTTACTTTCCGATTCAATGGTTGCTTTATGTGTTAATCCCGGTTCACGAAAATGAACCTGGTCATCTATCAGTCCGGGAATTAAATATTTTCCTTCAGCATCAATAACAGTGGTTTCAGCTGATTTTGAGCTAATTGACGTGTCAATATCCACAATAAATTCCCCATCTATTAGCACATCGCCATCAAATATCTTTCCTTCGTTTACAATACGGGCATTTTTAATAAGTACTAAACTCATAATCTTTTTCTTTTTATTTTGGTAAGTTTTCCAATCGCATTTTTATGACACCAAAAACGGCTTCTGAAATGATGGAGCCGCTCATTTTTGAGGTACCTTTCTTTCGGTCGGTAAAAATAATGGAAACTTCCTTATGTTTGAATTTTTTTTTCCAAGCTTTAAATTTCATTTCAATCTGAAACGCATAACCCACAAATTTTATTTTATCCAATGCTATATTTTCCAATACTTTGCGTTTATAGCAAACGAAGCCTGCAGTAGTGTCGTAAATGGGTATTCTAGTAATGAATCTTACATATTTTGAGGCAAAATAGGATAGAAACAGGCGTTTAAAATCCCAATTGATGACATTAATTTTATTGTTTAAATACCTCGATCCTATTGAAAAATCGGCGCCATCTTCGGCACAAGCGTTATATAATTGAATTAAATCGTTGGGATTGTGGGAAAAATCGGCATCCATTTCAATAATATAGTCGTAACTTTTAGAAATAGCCCACTTAAATCCATGAATATAGGCAGTTCCCAAACCGTTTTTTTCTTTTCTGACTTCTAAAAATAAATTCGAAAATTCTTGTTGTAAATTGGTGACAATATCCCCTGTTCCATCGGGAGAACTGTCGTCAACAACCAATATATCAAATTGCTTTTCCAGAGAAAACACGGCTCTGATAATGGCCTCAATATTTTCTTTTTCATTATAAGTTGGGATGATTACTAGCGTATTGGACATAAATTAAAATTACGGAGCAAAGGTAAAACAAATTATCACTAATTTTGCGTTTAAATAATAACATACTTCATGTTTGAGGCGAAAGAAATAATACACCAAAATCATCATTGGGTTTCACTTGTTTTTTTGGCAATTCTTATTTTTTTAACTTGGGCAAAAGTTTTGTATAAAGACCGGTTGCTCCATACGGCATCATTGTTTTTCGCCAATAAATACCTTTTTATTTATTTCAATAAAGAAAAGAATGATATCATAAATTTATTTCAATTTTTGCTGTTTATGGTGCAACTTCTGGTGCTGGCGCTTTTATTATATTTTGCGAATAATTTGTGGCAGTTTTCTGCCAAGCTAAACGCACTTAATGGCTATTTATTGTTGATTTCCGGCGTGGGATTGTATTTTTGTTTGCGGTATTTAATTGGACTGTTTTTAGCTGAAATTTTCAATATAAAAAACAAATACAATAGGATTGTTTATGACAAGGTAAGCTATTTTAACAACCTTATATTGTGGGTATTGCCTTTTTTAATGCTTAGTGTTTATGCCAATATTTATAAAGAAATTTTTTTTAAAATCACATTTTTTGTCCTAGTCATTTTGCTAATTTTACGGTACGGTTTAGTCCTTGCAAATAATAAAAAGCTCATAGTTAACAACTTATTTTATTTTATTTTGTACATTTGCGCACTGGAAATAGCACCTCTGGCAATTATTTTGAAATTAACAATTTAAAACAAAAAATTGACGTTTATGAAAGTGAAAACAATTTTAGTTTCCCAACCAACCCCAAAAACAGAGAACTCCCCATATTTAGAATTGTCTGAAAAACAAAAAGTTAAAATAGACTTTAGGCCATTTATTCATGTGGAAGGTGTTGCCGCAAAAGAGGTAAGAGCTCAAAAAATTGATTTAAAAAATTATACTGCAATTATTTTAACCAGCAGAAATGCAGTTGATCACTTTTTTAGAATTTCTGAAGAAATGCGTTTTACAGTTCCCGATGATATGAAATACTTTTGTGAGTCTGAAGCGGTTGCGTATTATTTACAAAAGTATGTGGTGTATCGCAAGCGAAAAATTTATGTGGGCGAACGCACTTTTGCTGATTTGGCTAAACTTATTAAAAAATATAAGGATGAAAAGTATTTATTGCCTTCATCTGATAAATTAAAAGAATTGGTGCCTGAAACCTTAAATGAATTGGGCATAAAATGGGACCGAGGAATTTTTTATAAAACGCTGATAAGCGATTTATCTGATTTAGAGAATGTGTTTTATGATATTTTGGTGTTTTTCAGTCCGTCAGGTATTGAATCATTATTTCAAAACTTCCCTGATTTCAAACAAAACGAAACACGTATTGCTGTTTTTGGCAATTCAACCATAAAGGCAGCAACTGATGCCGGCTTAAAATGCAATATTCAAGCGCCAACTCCCGAATCGCCTTCTATGACGATGGCGTTGGAAAAATATATTATTGAAGTCAATAAAAAGCAACATTGCGATAAATAGCATAGAAAACCCGAGTTTTAACTCGGGTTTTTTTATGAAAACAGATTGGCGAAAACGTCTTCCACTTTTGTGACTTTCACCACTTTTATTTTATGGTTAATGCTGCTGATTTTATTAAATTTTGAAATAAATATTTTGTGAAACCCTAATTTTTCAGCTTCCATAATGCGCTGATCCACTCGGTTCACGGGGCGAATTTCACCTGTAAGGCCAATTTCGGCGGCAAAACAAAAATCTTGTGCAATAGGAGCATCTTCATTAGAGGATAAAATAGCGCATATTACCGCCAAATCAATGGCAGGATCATCAACTTTTATGCCTCCGGCAATGTTTAAAAACACATCTTTTGCGCCCAATCTAAATCCGGCCCGTTTTTCTAAAACGGCCAAAAGCATGTTCAATCGTTTGGTGTCGTAACCTGTTGCCGAGCGCTGTGGCGTTCCGTAAACCGCAGTGCTTACCAAGGCTTGAACTTCTATCATTAAAGGACGCATTCCTTCTAAAGTTGCGGCAATGGCGGTACCGCTTAAATCTTCTTCTTTTTGGGAAATTAAAATTTCTGAAGGATTTTCAACTTCACGCAAACCAAAAGACTGCATTTCATAAATGCCAATTTCTGCAGTGGAACCAAACCGATTTTTTTGAGCGCGCACAATACGGTACGCATGATTTCTGTCGCCTTCAAATTGCAGCACCACATCAACCATATGTTCTAAAACTTTTGGGCCTGCAATATTGCCGTCTTTGGTGATGTGTCCAATTAAAAGCACTGGTGTAGCTGTTTCTTTCGCAAATTTAATAAGTTCGGCAGTGGTTTCCCTAATTTGTGAAATGGAGCCTGGCGAAGCATCAATATATTCGGTATATAAAGTTTGGATAGAATCTATTACAACAACTTCGGGATTTATTTCTTCAATGGCCCTAAAAATATTTTGGGTATTTGTTTCGGTTAAAATTAAACAGTTGGCGTTTGAATTTTGAAGGCGTTCTGCGCGCATTTTAATTTGTGACTGACTTTCTTCTCCCGAAACATACAATACTTTTTTAGGGATTGTTAAGGCGATTTGCAGCAGTAAAGTCGATTTCCCAATTCCGGGTTCGCCTCCCAATAATGTCATGGAACCTTTTACCAAACCGCCGCCTAAAACCCTGTCGAGTTCCTTATTTTTGGTTGAAATTCGGTCTTCTTTATCTAAAGCAATATCATTAATTTTTAAGGCTTTATTGGCTTTTTTTGGGGAGGATGATTGTTTCCAATTTCTTTTTTCTTCAGATTGAATCACTTCTTCAACAATGGTGTTCCACTCGTTGCATGAGGTGCATTGACCGAGCCATTTTGCATATTGGGCACCACAATTCTGACAAAAAAATAAGGTTTTGGTTTTGGCCATTTTAAGTATTTATTGAAGAGGTAAATATAGGAAGAATAACGCGTTATTTTATAATTAACGTGAGTTCGATTTAAGCATTTAATCTATTATCAATAATTTCAAGATTTAATGAAGGTTTTTTAGGGAAGAAAGAATATGCAATTAAACCAGATAATATGTTAGTTATGAAATTGTCAAAGCTTCTATGGCGGGTGTTTTCAATTTGGCACATATTTTTGAGTTGATCATTTACGATTTCAATGATTGCTCTTTTTTTGAGCACTATTTTATCGTGTAAATGCATTAAGCTATTCTTCATGGTCTTTCTGATTTTGGTAACTAAATGAACTCCATCATCAAAAAGTTGTTCAAATAAATCTTTACCCAAATACCCTTTGTCTCCAAATAATTTTTCGAAAATTCTTTTTTGAAAGTTTTCATTTCTAAGCGGTTCCTCGTCATCAACATTAGCTTGGGTAAACATAAAATCAAGTATTTCCCCGCGATCATTTCTGATTTAATGCAATTTGAACCCAAAGAACCATCCCAATGTACATTGCCCTTTTGTGGCTGCACCCTTGAATACTTTGTTTCGCCTTTTTCTGTAATTCCACAAACCTATTATAGGAAACTGTTTCAGGAAATTCATTTTTCTTGTGCTTTACAACATAGTTCAAATAAAAATATTTCAAATTTCTAAATTGGCCATAATGGAATAAAACCAAAATGATCATTACTTCAATGTCGTTCAACTTAAAGGAACGATTTCTTCGCCTTTTCAAATTCTTTGCAAAATTCATCGATAATATAGATTATTTCAGTAATTTTAGAGGTAGAAATCATTGAGATAGTTTTTATTTATATTTTTGATTTTCAACATATTAATTATAAAAAACCATCTCTTCTTTTTCAAATATTTTATCCTTTTTTATATCGAACTCCCGTTAACTTAAGTATATTTACTGACAATTATAAAACGTAAAAGAATTTCACTAAAAAAATAAATGACAAAATACACAAAATTTTCAGCAAGAATTAAAAAGTTTTTGCGCATTTTAGGTCCTGGCCTTGTAACGGGCGCAAGTGATGATGACCCATCAGGTATTGCAACTTACTCACAAGCAGGTGCACAATTTGGACTTACCACATTATGGTTGGCATTGTTTACATTTCCATTGATGGCAGCAATGCAGGGAATGTGTGCTAGAATTGGTTTAGTAACTTCACAAGGTTTGACAGTTACTATAAAAAATCATTATCCTAAGCCTTTACTCTATACAATGTTACTTTTTAGTTTTCCAGCTATTACTTTGAACATTGGTGCAGATATACAAGGAATGGGTGCGGTGGCAAATATGATTTTTCCTTCCATACCAGTTTCAGTTTTTTGTGTCAGTTTCACAGCTATTCTAATGTTTATCATCATCAAATATCCTTACCAAAAAATTGCTAAGATTTTAAAATGGCTTTGCCTTTCTTTAATGCTTTATGTAGTTGTTCCATTTATGATAAAACAAGATTGGGCTTTGGTTGCAAAAAATACTTTCATCCCAACTATTCACTTTAACAAAGAGTTTTTTTCCATAGTAGTTGCAATACTTGGAACTACAATTTCCCCTTACTTATTTTTTTGGCAAGCAACAATGGAAGCAGAAGATATGGCTCACATTAAAAAAAGAGTTGTTGTAAATAAACACATTCTCGGCGATATGAAAACAGATGTAAATATTGGGATGTTTTTATCAAACTTAGTCATGTTTTTTATTATTCTTACAACAGGCAGTGTTTTGTACAACGCAGGTATTAGACAAATTGACACAGTTGACCAAGCTGCAAAAGCATTAGAGCCATTGACAGGAAAATTAACTTATTTGATTTTTGCAATTGGTGTTTTAGGTACAGGACTTTTAGCAATACCAGTATTAGCAGGTTCACAATCGTATATGCTTGCCGAAACTTTTGGTTGGAAGGCAGGACTTGACAAAAAATTTCCGAAAGCAAAAGCATTTTATATTTCAATTATTGTTTCGTTGATTGTAGGTTTAGCACTTAACTTTATAGGAGTGAGCCCAATAAAGGCTTTGCTTTTCACAGCAATTGCTTATGGACTTACAGCACCCATTTTAATTGCAATCATTCTTCATATTGGAAACAACAAAGAAATTATGAAAGCAAACACAAACTCTAAAATTTCAAATATACTTGGTTTTATAACCTTATCTGTAATGACAGTAGCTGCAATTGCATTAATTTATTTTTTGGCTACTACTTAATGTAGACAGAGAAGGGCAGCCACTAATATCTGCTCATAAAACATAGGGGGATAGGTTCGTCAGCATTTGTTCTCGTTGGCAAGGTTTTTATAATTTGATACATTTGCAAACACGTATTCCCCTACGTTTCATAGCAGCAAACGTTGTTAAATATAACAGAACGACAAAAAACAGAAAAAGTTCTTTAAAAAGTAAAAGCAGTCCAAGAAAAAAAATTCAATAAATCGGCTAACAAAAAAGAAAACACAGCTAAATAAGGAAACGTAATTGCTAAATAATCAATCTTCGATACAATTTTTAGAAAAATAGTTGCTTTAACGCTATAGATATAAAGGAAATTTCGGGTTTATACCCGAAATTTTTTCGTTATTTATTGAATTTTCAATTGGTTTAAAATTCAAAAATTACTTTGCCATGTCCAAGGCGGGCAATCTCTTTTAAGTTATTGATTGTTAGGCTTTCCGTATTTTTAACCCTAATAATTGCACCCGATCTTTCAGCGAGAACAGCAAAATCATTTAGTTCAGAAGCGGTAAATAAAGTGGCATCTAAATTCATTCCGCCACCCAATCTTATGATGTCTTTCAGGTCACTAATTGTTTTTTTCATTTAATTTTTTTTAATTTCATATTAAATTTTTTTTAATTGGCCAGGCGTCAGACAATACAAAAGTTTATCAATTTTATGGTCGGCACAACCTTAATTCTCAATCTTTAATCAGCCATTTTTTTCAATAAGCAAAAACCTGCCAATTATAAAATAAGCCAACAAAACTAAAAGCTTTATGCTAAAAATAAAAATAAAGTGGGATTGAAGCAGTTTTTTATTCTTTTTATTAGCGTTATAAAGTTATGAATTTTAAGTTCACAACCTATTGTTATTTATAAAAGATTAAAAAACATACTATTAATGCCGATTGCCTCGGCAAACGGCAAAAAATTAAAGCATTACCTCACTCTGGGATTAAAATCATCAGGCGCATTTTGCGCTGAATTTGGATTTGTAAATAAACTGTTTGAAACCGCTGAATAAATGATCCATTCGCTGACAGTAAAAAGTGGATTTGGCGCAGAAATAGAAATATTTTTTACCGCTCGACCATCTTCATATTCCCAATTTGTGCCGTTTCCATTTTCGCCAGTAACCCCAAAAATAGCTATTCTTGCACCGGTATTTTTCACCAATTCATACACATCATCGCCATTTCCTGAAATATAGGTTGTTTCTATATTTGGAATAACGAAATTTAAAGAATAAAGTTAAAATTCAATATCATAGTTTAGTTTTTATATACAGATGGCAATCAACTTTTAAAATAAATTATATTTGCAATAAAATTGGCGATAATTTTCATTCTAATGTAACAATTTTGAGATTCGGCCGACTACTAACTCAAATTAAACAACTTATTATATAATATAAAAATGAAAAAAATTATTTTATCATTAATTGTAGGTATTATGCTTA
>JAAFHC010000276.1 GCA_010906935.1 Gelidibacter sp. | reverse complement strand
GAAACTTCTTTTAAAACTCGGGGTGTAGCGTAGCCCGGTTATCGCGCCTGCTTTGGGAGCAGGAGGTCGCAGGTTCGAATCCTGCCACCCCGACCAAAAAAAGATTCTATTGCCAGCCAATAGAATCTTTTTTGTTTTAAGAGGATTTGACTTTTTTTTATAATTGAAGTAATACAAAAAAGCCTAAAAATTCAATTTGGATTTTTAGGCTTTTTTTCTTTAAGAATGACTACTTAAAAATTTAACGAAGTGACAAAAAGAAATCTCACATTGCTTACATTATTTGTGTTTTGAACTTTGGTGTAATCGGCATTTGCAGTTCCATAAGCGGCGGTATCATAAGACACTTCACCTCTAAATCTAACCAAACCGTTTCCATATTCAATTCTTGGGGAAATGCGATAGCTGAAATCAATATCAGTCCCTCTTGCATACACAGCACCTGTAATTGGATCATCGGCTCCGAAATTTTTAGTATATCCCGCAAATATTCCTAAAGTTGTTTTTTCGCCAATAAAACCTGAATCAACATCAAACCAAGCACTTCCTGCGGTAAAATTGGTGTATTCATTTTCACCATTGCTGTTTATGCCAGAAACACCATAACCGCCCAACATCACAAAATTATACAAGTTTTGTCCGTAAATACTTCCAATTCTTACGGCTGCCTTATCTATTTTAATTTTACTGAACAAACTTAACTGGTAACTTCCTATACTTTCTTTCGATTTGTATTTTAATCCGCCAACCAAATAAGACAATTGTGGTTTTAATGTTTTATAGCCTACGTTGGCACCTATTAAAAAATTAGATTTCAACCCTAAAACATAGGTTGCGTTTAGCTCAGGTACTGCTGAGTTTCTTAAATAATCGGTTGATGGCCCATTTGGTCCGTTAGATTTAAAATCCAATTCCGTAGATGCCGCAATAGATAATTTAGAATTGCCTGTTGCACTATAACTATATTTAATTTGTGCACTTCTTTCCAAAGGAAAATAAGGCAAACCAGCATTCCAAGATGCTACTTGAGGATATACGTCCAGCGTAAACATAGGATGCCAATATTGGCCGGCCATTAGTTCTGTTTTTTCCCAATTTAATTTCACCATCGCATGGCGCAAACGAAACAACCCAATTTTATCATCGGCCGATCCTACAAAATCTCCTTCTAATAAACCGGAAACTTTTGCATTTAAAAACCTTGGGGCTGTAACCATAATTCGTGCTCTGGAGTGAATGTTTAACATATTAAAATTGGCTTTCGCATTGATATCTTCCCCATTTTCATCTAAGTCCTCTTTTTTAGGAAATATAAGTACATTTCCTTCTCTTGCAGAAACAGTTTGCCTTGTGTCGAAAATGCTTTCTGACCAAATATGGCCGCCAATTTTAACAGTTACTTTTTCTTCTTCTTGCGCGTTAGAAGTGTTTGGCACTAAAAAAAGCGCTAAAAAAGAAAATAAAAGAATATAATTTTTCATTATTTAAAGTTTAGATATTAATTTTTGGTTTTGTTGCTAAGTCAATTAAATTGACTATTGATTTAAAATCGGTTTTACTGTTTTTGCTCAGTCCTATTTCACAAGTTCTGCTGGTTGCATAACCGTCGGTTACACTGTCCGGAATTTGTTCATCCAAGGTTCTTAACCCATGTTCATTGAGTTCT
>JAAFHC010000038.1 GCA_010906935.1 Gelidibacter sp. | reverse complement strand
AAAAGGGAAATTCTTCTATTTCAGGAATATCAAAATTGGAATACTGATAATTATCCAATCCCAATTTTTTAAATTTTTCCAGAAAGTATTTTCGAGAAAAAGAGTAGGAAATATTTCTACCTATGATACCAAATTTAATACGATTATTCATTATTAGTATATTCTTTACGTTCAGCTCCATATTTATCAATTAACAAAACCAATCCGGCTCCAATAATAATAAAGAAAATGGCGATCCAGGTTTCCTGTTGTGAAAAATCGGGAAAATACCTTTTATAATTTTCTATTACTTTATCTCCATTGATATCAATTAATGTTTTTCCATTTACAATTTTATAAACTTCCATTTTCCATGGCCATACAATGCCTAAAGAACCCGTTATAAAACCAATAATTACAGCGGTAACTATTTGATGCCATCTTTTTAACACATACCCTAAAATATGAGAGGTTATCACCAAACCAAAAGCAGAACCGCCAGTAAACACTGCAATAATTTTAAGATAACGTATGCGTTCAGCACTGTCCAAAAAACTAAAGTCACCCATAAAAACTTCAATAAAAGTTTTATACAACATGGTAACGGAATCTACAAGCAGCAATACATAATTCCCCATTAAAATTAAGATAAACGATCCTGAAAGCCCTGGCAAGGTCATTCCCGTAACTCCAATTATTCCGCAGAAAAACACAAACCACAGGTTGTCATTTTCTTTTGCCGGACTCATAAAGCTAATGGCAATTCCAATTAAAATTCCTACAATCATAGAAATTATATTGCTTCGCCTCCAATCATTAAAATCTTTTGATATATAGTAGATTGAGCCAATAATCATCCCAAAAAAGGAACTCCATACGTACAGTTCATAATGTCTTAAAAAATAATCCAATATTAATGAAACACTGAAATAACTAAAAACGCTGCCACCCATGACGAGCAATAAAAAGGTACCGTTTACATAGTAATAAAAGCTTTTAAATCGCCCATTGATAAGCAATAAAAAAGCTTTGTAATTTATTTTTCTAAACGAATATATCAACTCTTCATAAAAACCAAAAACAAATGAAACCATACCACCGGAAACTCCGGGTACTTTATTTGCAAGACCCATTGAAAGTCCTTTAATAAACAGAAAAAACTTGTCCAACAAACTACGGTTCCTTGCCATGAACTACATTTTTTTTGAAGTGTTGGCCAGTTTTTCTAAAAGCATAATGACTAAAAAACCGGATATTAACAAAATAATGGCCATTACTAATTGCGCATCGCCTTCATAAGAAAAAGGGGAAACACTTTGTTCATTAAAAGGAATTTTTACTCCGTGAGAATTTATACGCCAAGTAATCGTTTCTTTCCAAGGCCAGATTTTATTTAATGAGCCCAACATAAAACCTGTTAATACCGCCAATGTATAATCTTTATGATGATTAAATAACCATCTCAACACTTTAGAAAAGGATAATATCCCAACAACAGCTCCAAAAGCCACCACTCCTAACAATTGAATATCTCTATTGTGAATGGCATCCAAAACCGGTTTATAAGCACCTAGCAAAACCAAAATAAAAGAGCCTGAAATACCAGGTAAAATCATGGCACATATTGCCAAGGATCCTGCAAAAAAATAAAACAAAAGTGAGGAACTTTCAGAAATTGCAGGTTGTAACGTAGTAATAAAATAAGCAAAAAATGCGCCAATTATCAATAAAATAATTGTTGTAATGTTCCATTTTGTAAGTTGTTTGCCAACATGTAAAACACTTGCCAAGACCAAACCAAAAAAGAAAGACCAAACCATAATTGCTTTGTTTTCCAGCAACCAGGAAATAAGCTTAGCCAATGAAATGATGCTGATAAAAATACCTGACAATAAGGCTACAAAAAAATTGCCATTAATCGCTTTCCAGGCGGCCTTAACCCCTTGGTTTTTCAGCAATTTTAAGTTGGTTATATTAATTGAACTTATTGAAGACAATAATTCCTCATAAATACCCGAGATAAAAGCGATGGTTCCTCCGGAAACCCCAGGAACTACATCAGCAGCGCCCATTGCAATTCCTTTAAGTGAAATAATTAAGTATTGACTAAATTTTCTTTGTTGCATTTGTGTCTAATAGTTATTAGGCAAATGTAACATTTTATAATGAAATTTATTTGAATTGTGTTATTATATCCTTTACTTTTTGAAGTTTATAAACTTCGGGAAATAACTCTTTAATAATGGAATGATACTCAAAATCAATGGACAATGCGTCATTTAAATGCCTCGCTCCTTTTGGGTAATTTTTGAATTTAAAATACAAGCTTGCGAGTCTATATTCAATTTCTGCAAAATCGTCAAAATACAATTTGGCTTTTAACAAATTCGTCAATGCGTCTTCATATTCTCCTAAAAAACACAACACATCACTCAAACCAACCCAAATCACCAAATCCAAATCTTGTAATAAAATACATTGTTGAAATGCAATGACAGCTTCTTCAAAACGGTTGAGTTTTAAAGAAATTTCGGCATATTTACGCCAATATATTGAATTTGATTCATCAATCTCAATGGCTTTATTCACGTAAAATAAGGCCTTGTCATATTTTTTTCCTTTGATGTGCAAATTGGCAATGGCAATCCAGCCTTTGTCCAAAAGCGGATCTTCCTGCACTGCTTTTTTATAATATTTTAAAGCTAAGGTCGATTTTTTTAATTTTTCATAACATTCTCCAATCCTAAAAAATACAAATGAAGTTGGATCATCAAATTTTATGGTAATCTTATAATTTTCTATGGCTTCTTCAAAACGGCCTAATTCTTCCAATGTTTTTGCCTTTTCAAGGTAAGCGCCCACAAAATATTCATCAATCAATACGGCAAAATCAAAAGCGCGCAATGCTTCAGTATAATTTTCCACAATAAAATATTGGCGGCCCAATTGGTGCCAGGCAATTTCGCTGTAAGGATCTTTATTGATGTAGTTGTTTAAATATTCGGTTGCTTCTACATGCTTATTTTGCATATCAAAGCAATAAATCACGTTATAAAGTGCGGAGTAATCTTCAACATCAACTTCCAAACACTTTGAAAAATTCAGCAAAGCTTCATCAAAATCATCCAAATACAAATATTCCATGCCAAGCAAATTATAAATATCAGCTTCATCATCTGTAAATTTCAAGGCGATTTTCAACAAGGATATTGCTTTAAAATGATTGTCTTTTTTTGAGAAAATACTTGCCTGCTGTACATAAATTTCATCATTGGCAGGTTCTATGGCCTGTAATTCCTTTAACAACACCGTGGCCTTTTCATATTCTTCGTCAAAAATCATTAATTCTGCCTGCAATAACTTTAACATTACAGAATTTGGGTGCTGCTTAAGCCCTAAAGTAATTGCTTTTTTCGCCAAAGAATTTTTACCTGAATCTAAATAATAATGCACAATTTCTTCGAACTCAACAGAGTCGAAAAAATAAACACTATTGGTTTTTAGCATTGATTCAAATTTTGATAGCGATATGTTATTTTCTTTTGGGGTTAAATCCATCATAAAAGTTGCCTAATTATTGCTACATTAAAATTACGGGAACAAAGTAAGATATTAAAAATAACTTATAAATGTTTTTAACAAATTAATTAACAAAATGCTTTATATTTGTATTCCAAACAATGTTTGGTACATCATGAGTAAAAAAATACTGCTTAGCTCAAAAGAAATTCACATCATTTTACATAGGTTGGCTTGTCAACTAATTGAGAATCACACAAATTTTGAAAATACAGTTTTGATAGGAATTCAACCAAGAGGAACTTACTTGGCCGAACGTTTGGTCACTATTTTGGAGAATGATTACCACATTCCAAGTGTAAAGTTGGGGTTGCTTGACATCACTTTTTATCGTGATGATTTCAGACGGAGGGAAACGCCTTCGGAAGCAAATAAAACCAATATCAATTTTATTGTTGAAGATAAAAAAGTGGTTTTTATAGATGATGTACTTTTTTCAGGAAGAAGTATTCGCGCCGCACTAACGGCCATTCAATCATTTGGAAGACCTTCAGAAATAGAACTTTTAGTGTTAATCGACAGAAGGTTTAGCCGTCATTTACCCATTCAGCCAAATTATAGAGGAAGTCAGGTCGATGTTTTTGACGAAGAAAAAGTAACCGTTCACTGGCAAGAAAAAGATGGTAAAGATGCTGTATATATTGTAAATAAATAATAAACTATGAGTCAGTTAAGCGTAGAGCACCTTTTAGGAATAAAACATATAAACAAGGCTGATATTGATTTAATATTTAAAACAGCCGACCATTTTAAGGAAGTAATTAACAGGCCCATTAAAAAAGTACCTTCGCTTAGAGACATTACCATTGCCAACCTGTTTTTTGAAAATAGCACCCGAACAAGGCTTTCCTTTGAACTAGCAGAAAAAAGACTGTCTGCTGATGTTGTTAACTTTTCAGCAAGCCAGTCTTCCGTCACAAAAGGAGAAACCCTTATAGATACCGCCAACAATATTTTATCCATGAAAGTTGATATCATTGTGATGCGGCACCCAGCTGTTGGCGCCTGTGATTTTTTATCGCAGCACGTTAACGCAAAAATTGTGAACGCCGGTGACGGTACTCACGAACATCCAACTCAGGCATTGCTGGACTCATTTTCCATTCGTGAAAAATTAGGCAGTGTTGAAGGTAAAAAAATTGTGATTGTGGGCGATGTTTTGCATTCACGCGTGGCGCTTTCAAATATTTACGCCTTAAAATTACAAGGTGCCGAAGTAAAAGTTTGCGGACCTAAAACGCTCATCCCAAAATATATTGAAAGTTTGGGCGTAAGTGTTGAATTTGACATTAAAAAAGCGCTAGAATGGTGCGATGTTGCCAATGTGTTGCGCGTACAAAACGAGCGAATGGAAATTAATTATTTCCCATCAACCAGAGAATATTCTCAACTATTCGGCATCAATAAACCACTGTTGGATTCGTTAAGCAAGAAAATTTTAATTATGCATCCGGGGCCAATAAACAGAGGTGTTGAATTGACAAGCGATGTTGCCGACTCCATTGACCAGTCCATTATCTTAAATCAGGTAGAAAATGGCGTGGCCATTCGAATGGCGGTAATTTATTTATTGGCACAACAAATTGAACGAAATTAATGATGATTGTCACTAAAACTGAAACGTACACGCTCATAAAACCCACTCAAATTTCAGTGGGACAGTTCCTTGATGAATTTAAAGAACGTTACAAAGAATTTAAAGGAGAACAGCTAATTATTGATTTTTCTGACAAAATTAACATTGAAATTAAAGAAATTTTACTATTTTTGAAATTAAGTGTGCAACACAGAAAAAATGGTACAAGTTTTGTACTTGTTTGTGAGGGTATCTCAATTGATGATTTACCAGACGAATTAAATGTTGTTCCAACGTTTAACGAAGCTTTAGACATCCTTGATATGGATGCCATTGAACGGGATTTAGGATTTTAAAACCAATTGGCTTATTGATGAAAAAACTACTTTTAATTACTTTTTTACTGTTTTTCTCATTTTCTTTTGCACAACAATCCGAGAAAAATAACGTAGATCCGAGCAAAAATATTCCTCAGGTAACGCTGCTGTCTGTTTCCGCATACCCAAATCCGTTTATTTCAGACACCAGCATTTATTTTAGATCTGTAAAAGCGCAAACCATTCTGTTTTCAATAAAAAATTTGTTGGGAACAACGGTGTATGAAGAGCAAGTAAATGCCGCTTCAGGCAATAATACCATTGCTTTCAACCGAAATAATTTAACCAAAGGCATGTATATTTATTCTTTGCAAACCGATGTAGAAATTGTCTCTAAAAGATTGATTATTAAATGAGTTTGAAACTCACTATCTTAGGATGCCATTCTGCAACACCACGCGTAAATGCCCACCCAACAGCACAATTTTTTGAAATTAAAAATCATCATTTTTTAATCGACTGCGGCGAAGGCACCCAAGTGCAATTGCGCAGATACAGCATTAAATTTTCCAAAATTAAACATATTTTTATTTCCCATTTACACGGCGATCATTTTTACGGATTGATTGGGTTAATTTCAACTTTTAGATTGTTGAACCGCGAAGCCGAATTGCATATTTACGGGCCAAAAGGTTTGAAAGAAATTATTACGTTACAGTTAAAACTCTCTAATTCCTGGACACAATATCCTTTGCTTTTTCATGAGCTCACAGCCACGGAAAGCGAGCTTATTTTTGAAGACGCCACTGTTGAAGTGCATACGATTCCTTTAGATCACAGGGTTTACACGAACGGATTTTTATTCAAGGAAAAACTGGGGGAACGCAAATTGAATGCAAATGCCATCGCAAAATACAAAGAAATTGAAATTTGTGATTACCAAAACTTAAAAAACGGTAGGGATTTTACCTTGCAAAACGGCACCATCTTAAAAAACGAAACACTCACTTTTGATCCTGCTTTGCCTTTGACTTATGCTTTTTGCAGTGACACCGCTTATTATCCCGAAATTGTGCCCTTAATTAAAAATGCCACCTGCTTGTACCACGAAGCCACTTTTTTGAAAGATAAAGAAGCGCTTGCTGCAACCACAAAACATGCCACAGCGGCACAAGCCGCTCAAATTGCACAACTGGCAAATGTGAACCAATTAATTATTGGGCATTACAGCGGCCGTTACCAAAACAAAGAAGACTTTAAAATTGAAGCCCAGGAATTTTTTGAAAATACCCATTTGGCTTTGGAAGGAAAAGTTTTTGAAATAGCTTAATATTTTCCCACTTTTACATTGGTTTTAAGAAATGCCAAACCTTTACACGTTTACAAATTGTTTTGGCTTGATAATAACTCCATTGAAACTAAATTTAAGAATGGTATGTTGTTAAAAATTGAATGGCCATAAAATATTCATTGGCATTCCTTTTATGAAGAACCTTTTTCTTTTTATCAATATACCAAAAACTCAAACGCATAAAAAACCTGCTTTTTTCAAAGGAGGTTTTTAAATATTTTGTTTATCTATTAAATACTATCTGAAAGTGTGTAAGTAATTGTTAATGATGCTGCAGCAGTATCATCAAATTTTAAAGCTGCGTAATTAGCTGCTTCGCTAGTCGCATAATCAAGCTTGTAAGTTAAGTTATGACCAGTCGCTCCAGTTCCAGTATAAGCACTTCCTATGCCTGTAACTATATTTTGAGACGTACCTGATAAAGTAAGAACTGAACTGGCAGTTCCTTTTGTACCTGCACCAGTAGCTGCAGCAACACCAGCCTCTACTGTTAATTTTAACCCAACAGGAAGTGTAGCTAGACCTTGAGTAATTGCAACACCTACATTTCTTAACAAGGCTCCTTTAACAATAGAAGAATAGTTCATCCAAATGGTAGCGTTAGTTGCTGCAGCTCCAAAAGTCATTGGCAAACCAGCTTCTGTTGGTGCCGTTCCGGCTAAAGCAACAGTAGTTGTTCCTGATGCAACTTCAAGATCCAATAAGGCAACTTCTGGAATGCTAATGGTTACTAAATGAGTGGCAACTTTAGAGTCGACTTGTGCAAAAGTTGCGTTGGCAGATAAAACGATTACAGCGGCGAAAAATAATTTTTGTAATTTCATAATGTGAGGTTTTTTATTTGTTTGTTATTTTATTGTTTCTTATTATTTCTTTTTGATGGTACAAATATATGTTGGCTTTTATGCTTCGATGAAGAAAAATAGATAGGTAAACCGTAAGTGTCGATGAATGGCAGGTTTCTTAAGATGAATAACCCAAACGGCAGCTGAAAGAATTAAAATGGAGCGCAGTTAATGGCGCGAAAGCTGAAAAATTATAGGTAAATTGGGCTTTGCTGAAGATTTAAAATTACATATTCAACCCTTCAATTTAAACAATGGAAAATTATACCAGAAGATTTTGGACTAAATAATAAATATAATTGGTATAAAATGAAATTAAGGTTTATGGCGCAACTAAAAAAACACCACCTAAAAAATGCTCTGGGAATGGTGTCTTTTTCTATTTGGAAACGTAAAAATATATTAGTTATCGGATAGCGTATAGTTAATCACCACAGTGCTACTTTGGTCAAAATCCAAATTTGCATAAGCATTGGGTTCATCGCTCAATTTTAATAAGTATTGAACATTGTTGCCTTTATTGGCACCTACGCCGGTATAAGCACTTCCTATATCGGTAATAATAGTGAGCGGATTTGCAGTAAGCTCTTGCGTTGTGCCAACAGGTTTTCCCATGGTGCCTGCGCCAGCGCCCATATCTTTGGCTACTTTAACATAAAGCTTAACGCCGGCAGGAATGGCGCCTTCAGAAATACGAATGCTAATGTCTCGGCTTGGTTGTGTTTGTGAGCCAACAATAGAAGAATAGTTGATCCAAACGCTGTTGTTTGTATCTTCAATATTTAATGGTTTCCCTGCTTCAACAACTGTATTGTTTCCCAACGAAACAGCTAAATTTGAATATACATTGATTAAAGCAACTTCAGGTATTTTTAAATTTACTTTATGACTTCCTTGATTGTCTTGAGCACATAAATTACCAAACACTATTAAAAATAAGAACAGGGCTATATTTTTGTAGGTTGTGGTCATTTTTTAGGCTTATGGAGAATTCCATTTGGAAATTTAAATTTGTTTTTATTAGCTCTTCTAAATGTACGAACAAAAAATCATTAAGCAATGGAAAAAATGATATATTTTACCATTTATTGTAAAATAATTACCATTTATTGTAAATAAGTTACCGTTTATATTTTTTTACACCATGTTTAAGTTGTTAAAAAATAGTAAAAAGTGCGTTAAATTGCCTCATTTTACTTAAAGTTACGGATTTTAATTTGAAAAATCTACGGGAGGTTAAAAAATTGGTCCATCTTCAGAACTTTTCATTTTGACGAAAAAATGGAATAATAAAATTTTCAAAAGATTTTATTATTGTCTTTTAAAAACTTTGGAATAACAGTATGAAGAGCATTTTCTAAAAAACGCGACTTAAACGATAAAATTCAATGTTATGATAAAATTGCTTTTTTATTGCAAATGCGACAAAGCAATTTCTAGGTCAATCAACATCAGTTTCATATTTGCCATTTGCTTTTCAGCATCATTTAAAATATGAACGTCGATATCTTTGCACAAAAGCGCAGAAAGCGGCAAATCCAGCATCGAAAATTTACTGCTCATTTGGTGCGCCCTGCTTTTTAATTCCGATAAATTACCGGTTTCAATCAATGCTGGTATTTCCTTGAAATTAAGGCTGAATTCTTCCACAATCAATTCCTTTAATTGATTGAAAAATTCTTCATCACCCATCGCGTATTCCTCAATACCGCTGTAAGAAATGGGCGTGTTTTTCACTAAAAAAGCAAACAGCTCTGAATAACTTAAAGGAGATTTTGTGCTTGCATAAGAAGTTTCTCTTAAATCTACATCGCTATCGTTAATAATCAATACAGGCAAATTCATTAAGTGGCTAAATGCCAAAAAAGATTCGTTTTTTATAACGGATTTGGAAACCAAATGTGTATAACCGTTAGCATTTATCATGGCATCCAGCTCCTTGAAATCAGCAATTATATCAAATTGAATACCTGTATTTTGACTAAGAACCAATTTTACGGCCTCTTGTTTAAGTCCATTTTCTTCAATAAAAAGTATTTTTACGGGCATGGTGGTATTTAATTATTTTTGATTGTTAAATGTGGTATTTCTTATCTTCGAGAATAAAATTATTAATGCATTACTGTGAACATAATTGTTGTTGAATAATTTTGAACCGGCAAAAGAACACTAATGCCTGTAATTTCATATTGAAAAGGCACATTTACAAAAGGACCAGTACAAGTAAAAAAGTTTGTGTCAATGTTTGTAATTGTTTGAAAAATTATTCCGCCATTTATGCTAGAATTGCCATTAGTACCATTTGAGTTTCGTTTTATTTTAAGATTCAAATTATTATTCCAATCGATATCGGTTTTCTTAACAAAAACATAAATCAATTTGCTGGAATTTTTTGGATTTATTGTCATTATAGTTTGGTTTGTATTACTGGTATATGCTGCTGGATAATCATTTCCTGCTTCGCTTATGTCTGATGCATTAATAGTTTTCATCCAGCTACCGATAACAGTAATATCAATAGTTTGACTAAACAACGTGTTTGAAATAATCAGAAAGGCAGTGAAAATTAAATTTTTCATTATAAATCGGATAAAGTTAAAGTAATAGACAGTGATGCTGTTTGGTTGAAATCCAATAATTTGTAATCGTAAATTTCCAAAGCATAGGTGAGTTTGTACCCGTTATTTATTCCATTTCCCGTAAATGAACCCTTAATACCTGAAATGATAGGTTGTGGTGTGTTGTTTAAGGTTACGGTAGCCGCAGGTGAACCTAACGCTGCTAAATTACCCATATTAATACCCGAATAACTTGAAGTGGTGAGTTTTAAATAAATTCCGGGAGGCGTCTTTTGACCAGCCTCCAATTGGATTGAAATGCTTCTGGAGTTACCAGCCAAAACAGCTGACGAAAAATTAATCCATTTTGTATTATTTGTCATCGTCACAGAAACCTTTTCACCTGCTTCAATAGGCGGGGATAAATTTGCCGTTATTGATGTGTTATCTGGTTCTAAATCCAACAAAGCCACTTGTGACAGGTTAAATGTTGCGTTAACACTTCCTGTGCTCTGACTGTAAGCTGAAATTGCGTAAAACCCTAAAATAATGTAAATTAGTTGTTTCATAACTTAAATATTTTATCACTTTTTTTAATTTCTCTGTATTTATTGCTGGCTTTAAAAACGGCCTTACCCTCTTCGTTGGACAAAATGGTAATGATCTTTTGCGTTTCATTGAATGTAAAGTCGTTCAATAAATTTTTAACAACCAACTCAACAGTCCATTCCCCCGGGGCAAGTTCCTTAAACCAAAATTTACCGTCTTTGTCGGTCTTGGTATAATAGGTCTTGTCCTCTTTGGTTATTTTCACGATTAAAATAGGCAATTTTTTTACAAATTTCGATGATTGAACCAACATTGTTTCTTCAAAAATAATTTGCCCAAATAAAGCACCCGTGTTTCCCATTTCTAAAACCAGTTCCGTTTCCTTATTAGGCAAAATATCTATATCAATAGGCTGTTGCATAATAATGATTTTATTTTTTGGCAAACTCGATTGCTTAACATACAAACGATAGGTTTTGGGTTTTAAATTATAAAAGTTGAATACACCTTTTTCGTTGGTTATGGCAATAAGGTCATCCAACAAAACAAGAATGCCTTCTAAATTGTTTTTTTCGGCTGAAATTATTTTGCCTGTTAAAGAACCCACCGTTTTATTTTTTGAAATCGGCATATTCATCACAAAACTATAGGATGCCGTAATTAAAAGTTCTTTTTTTATAGGAAAAACCGGCAGACTCATTTGAGAAACGGCTACACTTAACAAATGTTTATTATGATAGTTGTAATTTAATTGCGCCTGTAAATAATTTTGAGATTCATCTAACTCATCAAAATCATAATCTTTTTTGTAAAACACATTTAGATTTAGGTATGATTTTAAATTGTATTGTAAATTTCCGCCATAATAAAATGTTTTAACAATTTTATTTTCTACGGATTGTTTGTTGCTTTGCTGGTAATCCCCATTTAGGCCCAAGATTAAATTTTTAAAAATATTTCCTGAAATACTTAAGGAACTAAAAAAAGTGTTTTGCGGCTCGGTACTTTCCGCTAAAAAATTGGTGGTTTTCCCAAGCCTGTTTTGCCAAATTAAATCGTATTTATAAGGCAATCTGCTGTAAAATGAGAGCGTTGCGAGTTTTTCTTCAAAATGATAGGATTGAAAACTTAACTGATCTTCTTTATTTCTATAATAACCCCCGACTCTAATTTTATTGCTTCTGTTAATGTTATAATTAAAATACGCCTGATACATTGTTGTTATTGGAGAAGAGCTGTAATTAATGGTGTCTTTAACCGGATTTATCGCACGATAATCGGCACCAATTTGCATGTCAATAGTTTTGTTAAACCGGTAATTTACCAGCGATAGCAATTGTTTGCTGTTTCTAATATAACCCTTATAATCTTTATCGGAATATTGAGCCGAATTGATGAAATCCAATTTTTTTAAATTTAAATAAGTCTCCAAAGAATAGGCAAGTCCGTTTGTTTTATAATTGGTTTCGTAGGCAACTTCACTATTAATTTTAAATCTGTTCATGGTATAAAAAGAAGCAATATTAAAAATTTTAGAATAAAATTCTTCATCGTCTTCAAACAGCGTTCTATTTATAAATCCGAGCGAAACAAGCGATTTATCGGATAAATTATGCGAAATTTTACCGCCATAAGAATTGGATATTTGTTTGGTGAACAAGGGCTTTACATAAAATAATGTTGTGGTTGTTTTTCCAAAATCATAGCTTAAAACACCGCCTGTACCATAGCGGGATGTTTCCGTAATATTTGAAAGCGAAAAATTCACGTGTCCTAAAATAGCTTCCATTTTTTTACTTTTGTAAAACACGCTGTACCTTTCATATTCGCCAAACCTAACAATCTCACTTTGGCCCGGACCGGAATATTCAAAATTTAAATAATGTTCATTACTCCTATCCAAATAACCTTGTCCGCTTACTTTAAATTTAAAAACATTTAAAGTATCCAGTCCTTTTAGCGAATTAAAAATAGTTGAAAAAGTAATTGGAAACCGATAATACAAATCGGGTTTTTTGGTATTATTTGGATAAAGCGTTACCGCCACCCTATTGGAAAACAGCAAATCTTTAGAAACCATATGGACTTTTAAGTTATTTAAAACCATTGTTTTGGTGCTCACGTTTTCAGGCACTTGTTGAAAAACAGCCACAACCACAGAAGAATCCGGTTTCAGCAAAGCGTTTGCAGGCACTATTTTAAGTGCATTGCTCGATTCAAAAATTATTTTTTCTTCACTGTTTCCGGTATTTGTCACCAAATACTCACAGTAAAATTCCTTTTCAAGCCGCAAATATTCAGGAGCCTTTAAAACTTCAACCGTTAAATGATATAATTTAGATACATTCAGCGAAATTTCCTGAGAAGCAACATGCCCATTATTATCGGTAACTTTCAGCAGGGTTTTATATTCGCCGGCTGCGCAATAGCTGTTAACAGCAAAGGTAAACAACACAATTTTTTTGTTATTTTCGGCGACAACCACTTTTTTAATGTTTGTTGTCAAATAAAACTGGTTGGAAACAATGTATTCACAATTTAAATTAAGCGAATTTTCAGTTGTATTTGAAATTTCAAAGGCAATGGTGTAATTTTTTCCAGGAACTAAATTTTCAGGGACATTTTTTGCTAAAATTTCAACAACGCCATTTTGAGCTTTAACTTTTGATATTGACAATACGATCAATAATAAAAGAAAAACATAGGTTAATGTTGATATTTCTCGGTTGTTTCTCAAATTAAAACTGAAAAATGACAGTAATTTTTAGGGTCATCATCAATTTACTGTTATTTATTTTCAAATTCTAAATCGATTGAATAGATATTTTCGCCATAATCGGCCACCAATACAGCCGTGTAAGCTCCTTTTGGCAAGCCCGAAATATCAAGCGTAAATCCTTTACAAGAATTTGGATAAACCTTTTTAAATTTAACTTCCTCCTTTTTTTGTTGTTCACCATTGGCATTAAACACTTCAAGTATTAAAGTAGGCTCCACATAAAAGGCTCCTAAATTTTTCAGCTCAACATTTAGTATTTTATTTCCATCAGATTCTTCAATTTTAATGTCATAAAATTCAAGTTCAGAAGGTGTTACTTCATTAATGTCGGCAATAATTTGAATGGCATATCGAACTTTCGATTCCAGTTTTACGCCATATTCAAGTTCGTCTTCTTTAATAGGTTTTTCAATTTCTACCATTAAAATGCCCCAATAAGAACCATCAAAAGCAACATCATTAGGTACATTAATGGTGTAAATTAGTTCGTATTCTTCATTTGCCTGAAAAACGTGTTCATTTACATTGGTTGACAACCAATTTTTGATTGAATTTTTGTGGGTAGCTTCAGCCGTTAAAACAGTTTCTTTGCCGCATTCCTGTAATAAATCGTTAAAATAAATAATAACGCGTTGCTCCTTTTCATCGGTATTTTTCAACTTGATAACGCCGGTAATTAATTGTCCGGAAGCCGATTGATGCACATGGGTTAAGCCGTTTAAAACAACTATGCCTGCATTTGAGACTTGAAAACTTAAAAATAAGAAAAGAAATAGTAGGGATTTTTTCATTTTTTCAAAATTTATGTTATTATAAAATAGGGTTTATAATCGATTTTAATTTACAGCAAATTAAGCTGTTTCATCAATTCAGGCTTGCTCGACCTGCTTACGGGAACTACATTTTTCCCAATTAAAACGCTGCTGTCTTCAATATCAACAATCTTTTTTATGTTAATGATAAAAGACCTGTGCACTTTTAAAAACAGCGTTTCGGGCAATTTTTCGGCTATTTTTTTTAGCGTTGAATGAACCAAGTGATTTTCCTTATCGGTTTTAATCAAAATATAATCGCCTTTTGCTTCAATTAAATTAATGCTGTCAAAACTAATTTTTACTAGGCGTTTATAAATGTTTACGTACAAATCGCTTTTGGAATCTTCTTTGGGCTTTACCGGCAAATCTTTAATCTCCATTTTCGCATTTGAAAACAACTTGGCCTTTTCGACGGCTTTGTCAAATCGCGCTTGGTTTATTGGTTTCTCTAAATAATCTACCACACAATTGTATTCAAATGCCTCCAAAGCAAAATTTGTATGCGAGCTGATTAATATTACTTTAGGCGGATTTTTTAAAGTTTGCAACAAATCAAAACCGGAAAAAGCCGGCATATGAATATCTAAAAAAATAAGGTCAACGTTGTTTTGATTTAAATATTTTAGCGCTTCAATTGGGCTGTTGAAACTGGCAACCAGATTTAAATTTTTATTATTCGAAATTAACTTTTCAATAATGACTCTTGCTATTTCTTCATCATCAATGCTAATACACTTCATAGGGTTGTTTTTAATTAGACTTCAACTGCAAATATACCCTTTTATGCTTCATTAAAGTACAATATTTTAGACTTCATTCGCCTTATTTTTTGGCAACGTAAAATAAAATGTTGTTCCTTTTAAAACTTCACTTTCCAACCAAATGTCTCCGCCATAAAGATCTAAAACTCTTTTTACAATGGAAAGTCCCATGCCTGTAGATTTTTCATGATAGCCTAGAGTGGTAAAGGTGTTAAATATTTTTTCATGGTATTCCTTCGGAATTCCCTGGCCATTGTCTTTAATTGAAAAAGTGTAAAAATCTTCATTTTCCTTAACAGCAACCTCAACCAAACCAACTTCTTTATCATTGAAGTTAACGGCATTGCTTATTAAATTCTGAAAAACCTGGCGCAATCTTCTTGCATCAGCTTTTAAAACAGGCAATTTGCCCTTAATGACAACTTTAATATTTTTAGGAATATCAATGCTGTTTATTATTTTGTTCACCTTTACATTGATATCTATAGTGTTTGTTTTTAAGCTTGTTCCACCAATCTCCGAGTAATTGATAATGTCTTCTAAAAATTTATCCATCTTTTCAATTTTCTCCTCCATGAGGTTCAAATTGCAAACACTTTCTTCTCCAATTTTTTCTGCGCAATCTTCTTTCACCCAAGTTAACAATGCTGAAAGACTTCTTAAAGATGATTTTAAATCGTGTGAAACCAAATGTGCGTAGTCATTTAACTGCTCATTTTGATTTTTTAATTTTAAAAGTAATTGCTCTTTTTGGCGCATAATGTTAAGTCTTAAGCTTGCACAAATTCGTTAAAACACCAGTAATCCAACACCGTTTTAATTGATTCAGAATAATCGGCAAATTTTAAAGGTTTTACCAAATAACCTGCAATGCCAAGCTGGTGACATTCTGAAACATCTTTATGGTCATTGGATGAAGTTAAAATAACAGTTGGAATATATTTTAATTGATTACTTTTTCTGATGATGCTTAAAAATTCAATACCATTTATTTTAGGCATATTTAAGTCCAGTAAAATAATATCGGGCAATGATTCATTTTTATATAAAATATCCAAAGCTTCTTCGCCATTTTTAGCTTCAATAATATTGTGAGGATAGGCCAATTTTAAAATTGTTCTGTTAAATTTCATAATTTCTATCATGTCATCTTCAACTAGTAAAATGTTTAGACTTTTTCTCATTAGTAGTGTTTTTAAATTAATGCCCCTATTTTTTAATGTCAATAATTAAAAATAATCAACAAAGATCATAAGATAGAACTATTTTTTGTGAAAATATTCGACTAGTCTTGATTATGTGTCGATGAATGGTAACTATATATCGATAAACGGAAAAGCCAACCATTTAAAAATTATTCAACATAAATCACTTATTGATTCATTCTTTCCATAAATTGCACTCATGAAAGCGGTTACCGTAAAAGAAATAAAAACAGAATTGTCGCATTATTCCCAAAAGGAATTGGTGGAACTATGTTTGCGTTTGTCGAAATTTAAAAAGGAAAATAAAGAATTGCTCACCTATCTTTTGTTTGAATCCTCCAATGAAGAAGGCTATATCAATAGCA
>JAAFHC010000275.1 GCA_010906935.1 Gelidibacter sp. | reverse complement strand
TTAAATATGGGCTTAACTTGTTAGCCAGCTTCTTGTTAAACTCTGAAAATCAGAATAATGATAACTTATTTCGATTTTTGTCATGTACTTAGAAACAATTTAATAAAAAAATGACAGCCATTTCTGACTGTCATTTTTCACATTAACTAACCAAAAAGTTTTATTGTTTGGCTTCTTGCATTTCTTCAGTTTTTGCACCAACTCTGTTAAATGTTAACATTGGGGCAAATTTTAATTTTAAACCAGC
This sequence comes from Gelidibacter sp., assembly GCA_010906935.1. Lineage (GTDB taxonomy): Bacteria > Bacteroidota > Bacteroidia > Flavobacteriales > Flavobacteriaceae > Lutibacter. The sequence goes on along the minus strand of JAAFHC010000275.1, from coordinate 2,999 downwards.
AATTTTTTTGTTGTCATCAGAAGAAAGTCCTTCTTTTTCTACAGTGTTTTTTCTGCTGTCAAGAGCCTCATACATTAATTTTACTTCATCCCAATCTTCGCGAGAATAATTGTCTTTGTTGGCATCTGCAGTGTTAACGAATTGTTCGTAAACAGCAAGAATATTGTCTTTGGTAACCCAAGCAAAATTCATATCATCACCAATTTTTCCTTCTCCAAACAACGCATTTCTTAAAGTTTGTTTTGTGTTTAAAGCGGCTTGAGCTTGCATTTCTGCTTCCATTTGTGCTCTTAAGGCTTCAAATTTTGCTTTACTTGCATCAATTCTTACTTGTGCTGCTTCTCTTTCTTTTAAATTGTCTAAAGCCATTTCAGCTTCAGTAACTCTAATTTGATAAGAATCATTAATGGCTTGCCAGTTTGTTCTAACTTCTGTTGCTTCAATATTTCCAATTGAATCAACATACACAACATAGGTATCTACTGATTTCTCAGCTGCTGTTACTTTTTCATCTTTACAAGATGTAAATACTAAGGCGACTAATGCCAATCCTAAAAATAAATTTCTTTTTTTCATTTTATTTTGATTTTACTGATTAATTGATAATAATTTGTTTGACTCTGCGAAATTCGGTATTAAAGATAGTAAAATTGTTACATAATTATTCTAATAACTTACATTATTCTTACATTTTTTAATTGAAATTTTTTTAATACTTGCCAATATTTCGATTTATAGGCTTGTTTAAAGGTTAAAATAGTGCTTTTTGAATTAATGATAGATATGTGAAGTTTTTATGACAATACAAACTTGATGCTGTAATTCATAGGTGTAATGGATTTTGCAGCAGTTGGAGATCCATTTTTATAATTTGGATTCAATTCTAGTTTCATTCTGGTGTTTCTGGCACATAAGTAACAGGTTTCGTCGTAAGAAGTCTTTTTACTCTTGAAACTGCTTCATTTTGTCATTGCCAATGTCTTTTAGCACGATGCGGAGATACCAAAACCTATGCTTCAATTAAAATGTTTAAACGTTTGTGAGAGTAATCTTGTAAATCTTTGTTCATTTTAAAAAGAGTGTGTTTTTATTTTATGCGATTAATCCCGTTCCGTCAGAAAGTTCAACAAAATAGATAGCACAATCTCTGTTAAATTTATTTTTATAAGCCTTAGAAACAACGTTTATAAAGGTTGCTGTTGCTGTTTTTTCAATCAAGTTAATGGTGCAGCCGCCAAAACCACCGCCCATCATTCTGGCGCCTAAAACATGGCCGTTTAATTTTGCTTGTTCCACTAAAAAATAAAATCTAATTCTTCGCAGCTTACTTTGTATTGATTTTGCAATCCTTCGTGGGAGGCGTACATGAGTTTTCCAAGTGTTTCCAAATCACCTGCTTTTATGGCTTTTGAAGCTTTTATAACCCTGTTATTTTCTTTGATAACATACAATGCTTTTTGGTAGTTTTCAGGTGTGATGCTTTCTTTAATAGTTTCTAAATCATATTCTGTAGCATCTCTTAACGCTTTAACATGCAACATGCTGGCAATGGATTCGCAAACGGAGCGTCGGTCATTATAAGCGCTGTCCGATAAACTGTGCTTTACATTGGTGTTTATCAATAAAAGCTCATGGTCTTTAAAATTAATTTCAAAGGGTTTTGATTTTATGGTTCTGCAATCCAATAGCAATGCATTATTTTTAGTGCCGAACATGCTGGCATATTGGTCCATAATACCGCATTTTACGCCCACATAATTATGCTCTGCTTTCTGAGAAATTAAAATCATTTCTTCTTTAGACAGGCCTAAATTAAAAATTTCATTCAATCCAAAAACAACACTGTTTTCTAAAGCTGCTGAAGAGGACATGCCAGCTCCTCCAGGAATATCTCCACCAAAAGCGATATTAAAATTGCCAATGGATTTATTGCTGTTTTGAATTTCTGCAACAACACCTAAAATATAGTTTTGCCAACTTCCTTGCGGATGGGGCTTTAAGTCATTTATGGAAAACTCAATAAATTCTTCTTTATCTACGGCATAAGCTGTTGAAATTGCAGCATGACTTTTTTCTAATGCCGCCACAATCCCTTTATTGACTGCTGCCGGAAAAACAAAACCATCATTATAATCGGTGTGTTCTCCAATAATATTAATTCTTCCGGGTGAAAAAATCATGACAGGATTGACTTGAAATTTAGCAATAAAGCGGGTTTTTATATTTGAAACTAATGCCTTGTTCATTTTTTAAATGAGTTTAAGATTCCAGTTAATTTGATAAGTATTGTCAGGTTTTAATGATTTTAAGCCTTCGCCATTGTTGAAGCTATTTGAGATTCCTGTTGTGGGCTCAATGGCTATGGTATTTGGATGAGGTGGCGTATACAATTGTAAAAAGTTGTTTTTTTCATCAGAAGTTAAAACAAAAGCATAATTTGGAGTTTCAAAAACTATTTCATTTAAATCTAATTCAAAACAATCATCGAGGGTTTTGTCTTCAACCAATAATGTACGGTCAATGGATATCTCCTCAATTCCTTGGGTGATGTTTCTTTTGTTAAAAATGTATTTTTTTTGGCTCTTAAAATGAACAGCGCTTTTAAATAAATCATGGCTGTTAAAATAAGGATGCCAGCCTATGGTAAAAGGAAATGTTTTAGTGCTGGTATTTTTTACAGAAACATTTAAATGAAGGCTATTTTTAGTTAAAATATATTTTAAATCAATGGTATAGGTATATGGAAAACCTTCAGAATTCACAAGTTCTTCATACCTAAGCGTAACTTCTGCTTTTTCAGGCGTGGTTTTTTGGTCGATCAATTCAAATGTTTTGTTGTAAACCAGCCCATGAAGCGCATTATTTTCTTCTTTTTGATTGATGTCTAATTGGTATGTTCTATTTTCATAAACATAGCTGCCATCTTCAATTCTATTTGCAAACGGAAACAAAATAGCAGAGGCATAGGTATTATCGTAGGTTAACGGGTGCAAATCTTT
>JAAFHC010000274.1 GCA_010906935.1 Gelidibacter sp. | reverse complement strand
TGAAGAAGCTATTTTCTTATCACAATGCGAAAATATTAATACAATGATTGATGAAGAAAGCCGACAGGAAGGTTTAAAAAACTTGCAGCCATTGCTCGATTTATGGGAACGCGGACAAAAAGAAGGCATCATTAAAAAAATTTCACCGTATCTTTTATATGCTTTTACCATTTATCCGCTGGCATTTTTAATGACCATGAAGCAAAAAAATGATTTTGAATTAACCGAAGACCATCTGACCGAAGCATTTGAATCGGCATGGAACGCTATTAAAATTTAAATTATGGGAAAAACAGCCATTATTTTAGGCGCTTCGGGATTGACGGGGCAACATCTTTTATCAGAATTAATTGCCGATGAAAGTTATGGCACCATCAAACTGTTTTCAAGAAAGAAAACGAATAACACTTCAAAAAAAGTGATTGAATTTGTTGGTAATCTGTTAGAACTGAAAAATTTTAAGGAAGATTTTACCGCCGATGAAATATTTGTTTGCATTGGAACCACCGCTAAAAAAACACCCGATAAAAAACAGTATAAAAAAATTGATTTTGGCATTCCTGCAGCTGCAGCCAAATTGGCGAAAGAAAATCATATTCAAACTTTTTTAGTGGTTTCGGCCATGGGCGCCAATGCAAAAAGCAGTGTTTTTTATAACAAAACCAAAGGTGAGATGGAACAGGCTGTTTTATCAGAAAAAATTATGAACACCTATATTTTACGTCCGTCTATAATTGGAGGAAACAGACACGAAAACAGAACGATGGAAAAAATAGGCATTGCAATCTTTAAATTGCTGCAACCATTCATGCTTGGAAAATTAAAAAAATACCGAATTATAGAAGCTGAAAACATCGCAAAAGCGATGATTTATTTGGCAAACGAGAAACCTGGACTTCAAATAATTGAATCGGATAAAATTCAGGAAATGGCACTATTGCCGACTAAAAACAAATAAATTACAAAAAAAAATATGGAATTAATTGACAAATTAAATTGGAGATACGCCGCAAAGGCCATGAACGGTGAAAAAGTTCCTCAGGAAAAATTAGACAACATTATTGAAGCGGTACGATTGGCGCCAACGTCAAGCGGTTTGCAGCCTTTTGAAATTTTGGTGATTACAAATCCTGAAATCAAGGAACAAATTAAAAAAATCGCATGGAATCAATCTGTTGTAACAGACTGTTCGCATTTGTTGGTTTTTGCCGCTTGGGACACGTATACGCCAGAGCGCATCAATAAAATGTTCGATTTAACAAACACCATTCGCAACAAAAAAAATGAAGGCTGGGAAAATTATCGTCAGCAATTATTAAGTATTTATCCGCAAAAAGATGCCGAAGAAAATTTCATACACGCATCAAAACAAGCGTATATTGCCTTTGGAATTGCCATTGTTGCAGCCGCATTTGAACAAGTTGACACCACGCCAATTGAAGGTTTTGATCCGGCAGCAGTAGACAAAATTTTAGGACTAAAGGAAAAAGGACTCAGAAGCGTGGTTTTGCTTCCTGTTGGCTATCGCAACGCAGATAAAGATTGGTTGGCGAACCTCACCAAAGTAAGAAAAAGCAAAGAAGATTTAGTAACAGTAATTAACTAAATCAATTATAAATTGTAACTAATCAGTATATTAATATTTTAAAACTAATTGATTATTAGACTGTTATTTTTTTTACCGCAAGGGTCGCAAAGAAAAAGCAAAGGTCGC